>JALXAI010000175.1 GCA_026992215.1 Desulfobacterales bacterium
GTATTACCCTGTTCCGGGTTCAAAAACGAGTGAATGTACTCGGACTGAAGAGAAAACGAGTTCCACACCAGGGCACCTTCAGTGCCGATGATATCTATCCCGTCTGAAAGAATATAGCCCGTATCGACAAATCGTGCGCCGGTGAGATGAGTCTCGGGACGAGCCCTGTATCGAACAGGCGTGCCTCTGTCCATGAACTTATGGCTGTACGAGGTGCCAAGAAGCAAAAGCTTGCTTCCGTCGTCCCGGTCCCATGGAAGAGAGGTCACACGAAGGGTCAGGTTGTAGCGGTCATTTTCCCCGAAACCATTTCCCCTGTTGTCTGTTTCTGCAAAGGCCCCTACCGACCAGGCGAACCTTCCGCCGTGAAGGGAATTGTTAAAAACAAACCCGATATTTCTTCCAGGCACTAGGGCATTGGGAAGGGATCGCTCCATGAAAGTCACCTCCGAGCCCGTGGTAAGTTCTTCAAGGGAAAAGGGCTCCTTGGTGTGCCCCACTCTGACGGAACCAAGGTATGGAAGGTTTTTCATCCCGAGATACAGGTCTTTCACTTCTACGTCCCCTCCGGAAAACCCGTACTCCGCTTTAAAATCAATATCTCTGTAGAGGGTCCCTTCAGCAAAGAGCCGCGCACGCCTCATTTTTGAGCCACTTCCGAAATCTTCACCCACCAACCGGCCAACGTCTTCGTCTTCGTTAATGTATCCCCAATCGTAATGAATTTTTCCTCCAAGGGTTATACTGAAATCTCTCTCCGGGGTCTCAAATCTCAGACCATTTTTCCAGTACGTATTTATCCTGGTTCCAGCGCTTTCTTTGTTCCCAACGCTGGCAACTTCCTTTGATTCCCCCGTCTGCTGAACCTGTGCGCCGGCCTTTGTTGAAGATCTTCGGGCCCTTGCCCTTTCCTCCGCCTTTGCTTTGTTCAAAAGATAATGGTATTGTTTTTCGGTAATTTGGTGATTTGCTAACAGGATATCGAGAATTTCCTCCACCACGCTTTTTTCTTCGGCCTGAACTCTTCCAACAAACACAAATAATGCCAGGGCGAAAACAAATACTGCAATAAACTTCAGGTATTTCTTTTTCATCGCCTTCTCACCTTCCTCACGGTCCTCTCTTCAAGAAACCGTGACCGGAAAGGAAACAAAGCCAGCTCGGAGGTGTTACTTTTGCCTCCTGATTACCTTCAGGACCTTTCCGGGTTTAACTGTTTCAGTAATACCGGGATATCCTCCTTCGATAATGCGCACGTTTTTGAAACCTTTTGAAAGAAGGTAAATGAAAGCAATACTTGATCGCACGCCGGCAGGACAGAATATAGCAATAAATTTCTCTTTAGGAATGTCATTTATCTTGTCTGGAAGCTCATTCAATGGTATATTTTCAGATGTGATGTTGGGATGGCACTTAAATTGAAATGCCAGAGTTTGAGCCTCTTCTCTCGATCTGACATCCAGCAGAAATACGTTTTCTTTCTCCATTAGTTTATCCGGGGTGATTTTATGTTGTCCTGTACCAAAAAAATCCAATGTCAAGTTTTTTAATAGCGAGTCCATCTTAATACCTCCTTTTTAAAAAAGTTTATCTGCAAAATACTATATCGCTAAAATACAATGTAGTCAAACAATTAATTTACCAAGTTTCTTGGGGGCAAAAACCGCCGAAAGGAATCTATGCAATAAAGGAGGGCTCTATGAAAAAACGGCTTTTTAACATGAGATTATCATTGGTTTTTATTTCTTGTGTTGTTTTGTCTCTGGTTATTTCCAGCGGGTATCCCTATGTCTCTTTCTCCAAAAAGAAAAGATACGAGGAAACAAAGAAAGATGCCATGGCAATCTGTCCTCCTATTTATCTCAGGGACAAAAATGGCAATATCATCAATCCCGTCAAAGGGATCAATGACCATGTTCCATACAGCCCCGAGAAAACGTGCGGAAAATGCCACGACTATAAGAAGATTACCGAGGGTTACCATTTTACCCAGGGCAAGGGTGAGAAAATGA
>JALXAI010000176.1 GCA_026992215.1 Desulfobacterales bacterium
GCCTGGTGGAGGAGATCAAGGATCTTCGGCTTGAGCTGGCGAAGGATATGCCGCCCGAAGTTGCGGCAAAAGGTGCGCTTCTTTTCCCGGAGGAACTCGAGCGATTGTATGCGCCTCTTCACACGTTCCTGGGTGCGCTCTTCCAGGAAACTCCTTACCAGGAGCAGCCGCTTTTCAGGGGTTTTTACTTTACCAGCGGCCGCCAGGAAGGGCAGCCATTTTCTCACTTTCTCTCGGCTCTCGGCATAGGCGAAAGAAGTGAATCCCTTCCCGCCGGCAACAAGAGTTGCTTCCTTCACGACTTTTTTACGAAAATATTGTTAAAGGACAGGGAGCTTCTTACTCCGACGAGACGCGCTCTGTACTGGAGGAGGCTGACACAAAACATTGGCCTCGCAACATGGATTCTCATTGCGCTCCTCGCTATAGGTGTGCTCACGTTTTCGTTCGTCCAGAATATGGGCACGATTAGAACCGCTGCCAGGGAAATCCCCACCAAGTTGAGAGTAAGTAACGATATTGCCACAAATATCAGGGAACTTGATAAGTACAGGCAGGTTCTCGAGCGACTGCACGAGCGAAACAGTTCGTGGTGGATACCGAGAATGGGGCTGCGGCAGAGCCTGGTTCTGGAGCGTAAACTTGCCGCCCAGTACGTCAAGTTGTTCCAGGAAAAGGTGTTGTGGCCGCTTGATGACAATTACGGGCGACAGCTTGCGCTGGTTACGAACCAGACTCCTCACCCCGTGATCGCCTCCAACGTTGACCTTTTGACACGCAGGCTTTACCTTATCAAGGCCAGAATGGAGGGTATGCATTTCAAGGAACTATCTTCGATGAAGCAGCCCGATTACGCTTTTTACCTGAGAAATTCTCTTTCGGTGGAAAACCCGGAGAGCCTCGTAAATCCCACGAAGAGAACTTACCTCACGTACCTCGCGTTCCAGGGTGAAGATCGTTACCTGAAAAAGGAGTTCCGTGAATTAAACGACTGGCTCAAGAGGCTTCTTAAAACGAAGGGTATTGGACTTTTCTGGTTGACTTCCTGGGCTAATCTTCAAAAGGAAACCCTTAAACCTGTGACCTACACGTTTTTCTGGGGAGGAGACGAGAAGCTTGAAAACCAGATTGGACCGCATATTGCCCGGGCCTATACTCCCGAAGGCTACGCTTCAATTACGTCGTTCATAAAAGAGATTGCCGACGTCTATGAAGATCCGGAAGGCCTGGAGGCTCACAAGAAAGCCTATTTTAAGGTGTACAAGAGCGAGTACATGACAGCATGGGAAAATTTCCTTAAGGCGTTTCCGGGAGGTTACAGGCTTTGGCCGGAAAGAGTGGGGCAACGGGAGATAGCATCCAGGTTCGGTACCAGTTCTTCGCCTTACAAGAAACTTTTCAAGGTCTTGCCCGTGGAACTGGTTCCTGCGAGAGGCGGCACGGAGCCTGCCTGGGTTGAACAGCTCGATTCATACTTACGGCTTGGAAATCCAGAATATCAGCGCCTCCTTAAGACCGGAAAGAAAGGGTTCCGCTCGTTTATGATGAAGGGAGGGAGCAAGTTCTACAAGTGGGTCAAGCGCGAACTCCAGGGTGAAGAAGCGGCCAAGGTGTACGACAGGGATAAGCTGGCGTACACTTTTTTAACCAGGTACGAAAGCGGAATAGGCACCTTTTCGCGCCAGATACTTTCTCCCAAGAGTTGTTTCGAGTCCGCTTCCAAGGCGTTCGAAGAAGGATATTCCAAGCTCGTGGCACCCAAGCATCCCATACTTTCCGCGCAGTGGAACTACGAGAAGTACAGAAACGTTATGACGAAGGGATCCGGTGACGAAGCCGCATTCTGGGGACTGCTTGAAGGGCGAGTAAAGTTTCTGTGGCATTTTTGCGTTCAGGAAACAGCGTACTACTTGCAAGATTTGTGGGAAAAGGATGTGCTTTCCGAAGTAGAAGGACTGCCGAGCAATAAAGCCATGGAGATACTCCTGGGACAGCAGGGGAAACTCTGGTCTTTTCTCTCGGGTCCCGCGGCTCCTTTCGTACAGCGAAAGGGCAGGAGAGGATATCGATTGAAGGTTGTTCTGGGTGAAAGTGTTCCGCTTAATACGAATTTCCTTAACTTTGCAAGGAGAGGCAAGGTTGGGCGTGGCGTTGTTACCGGAACACACACGGTACACATAGCGACCCTTCCTACCGATGCCAACGTGGGAGCGAGGCTCAAACCCCACGAAACCAGGTTGATCTTGAAGTGCAGTAACGGGGAACAGACGCTTGTAAACTACAACTACCCCAGAAGCGCTGATTTTGAGTGGAATCCGGACAGCTGTGACGAGGTTATCCTTCAGATAATGGTTGGGGATGTTGTCCTGACCAAGCGGTATCAGGGGATGGAAGCTTTCCCCAGTTTTCTGAGGGACTTTCGCTATGGTAAAAAGACCTTCAGGCGCCGGGATTTCCCGAAGCAGGCGGCAAAACTTGCGGAGTATGGCATAAAAACAATAACGGTAAAGTACAAGTTCAGGGGGCACTTGCCGATTATCAACGTGTTAGGTGTTGCTCCTCGCAGGGTGCCCAGACAGATTATCAGTGTACAAAGTCAACAGGGTAAGCCTGGCAAATAATGGTTCAAGTTGGTTGGTTTGGAAAAGTACCAAGCTATAAAGAATACGCGTCCGAACAGGTAGACGGAAAACTTCCGTTGTGGCTGAGAAACTGGGTGGAAAACGGGCATGACCTCTTTGTTTCGAAGCTTCCCGGGAGCAAGGGAGAGATTTCCAGGAACTTAAGGTTTATCTTGATTGATCACCAGAGCGACAGCTGCCTCGTTGGCGTGTTGAGCGGCAGTGAAGACAGTATCGGACGAAGGTTCCCTGTTACCCATTTTGCCGTGCTTCCGCTTTCCATGTTCTCGGAATTGACCTTTCTGCCGGTACTGGTCGGGCCGGTGTGGAGGTTGCTTGAAAATACCGGAACAGGAGAACTGGAGGTGGTAAGAGAACAGATAGAAGACTGGCAAAAACAGGGTCAGCTCGAGGTACTTCCTTCTAGCAGGAGACACATTGAAGAGCTGACGGATAAGTTGACTATAAGAGAATTTCTCAACTTAAGTGGCGTTTTTTCGTATGAAAACTTCGAAAAACTCAGGAACCTGGGATCCGGGAAGGGAAAGGGAGGGAAGGTGCCGCCCGTGTGCATAAAAGGTCTTCTGCCGGGAGAAAAAACTTTATTTTTTCTATGTTTATGGTATCTTATAACAAAAAACGTCTTCTGTAGCAGTTATCTTCCTCATTGCTTTCTTGCTGGTTCTGGTGCGACAGGCATAATGGAGTTCAACTTGTTCTTCCGCTGGCCTCTCAAGTCTGATTTCCTGTATCTGTTGGGGGTTAATTCCGATACCGAGTACACGGTGGATTTGACGCGCAATGGAGGGTACTCGGACGGGCCGGGAAACGGATTGATAACGGGCACCAACTTGGATGTTTCGGTGAGAAAATTCCTGGAGTCGACGGGGGAAAATTTTTTCTAAAAAGTTTGAACCTTTTGTAAAAGGTTCGCCACACACTGTCAGAAATTATCCAGTAAGGTTGATTAGCGGTAAAGGGAAGGAATTTCAAATAACGTTCTTCTAGGATTCGCACTAAAACTTAACTATGGATAGAATAGAGATTGGCAAACATCCGATAAGCTCGGATAACCCTACCGGCAAGTCGGTTCGTTACGAACCGGAGTTTGAAGAACTGCAGGCTGAAATCGACAAGCTGGTGTCTATTTCCGGGGGGATCCCTGATTGGGGCAAGGTTGTAAAGATCTCAGAGGAGATTTTGAGGGAAAAGTCGAAGGATATACTGGTTGCAAGTTACCTGTGCGGGGGGCTTCTGGAAACGGAAGGACTTGCGGGGCTTCATGAAGGACTTGTGATCTTTAGAGACATTCTGGCCGGCTACTGGGAGAAGCTTTTTCCGCCTTTAAAAAGGAAAAGAGGTCGAATCGGGGCAGCGGCCTGGCTAGCCGAGCGCCTGGAGAAGGTGCTGGAGAGGCGCGAACCCGCCGAGGCCGAGGGAGAGGCCGCCAGGCTTTGCAGAGAATGCCTCGATGAAATAGATAAACTGCTGCTGGAGCGCCTTGCGGATGATGCTCCTACCATGCAGAGGGTAATCAGGATCTTGAGACGGTGGCCTGAGCCGGAAGTAAAAGAGGCAGAGGAGGAAAGGAAGGAAGAAGCGGCTGAGCCGGAGGAAGAAAAGGAGGAAGCCGCGCCGAGGCCTTCTCCAACCGCAGGAATCGTGGTGTCTGTCGAGGAAATTGCATCGGAAGCGGATTTTCACAAGGCGCTGCGGCAGACCCTCGGAATTTTAAGAAGGTTGGCCGGGTACGCTTTTGCTCAAAACAAGTCCGATCCTGTTGCTTACAGGTTGCTGCGCCAGGGAGTCTGGATGGAAATTGCAGGATTACCACCCCATCAGAATAACAGGACAAAATTACCGTTTCCCGGCCAGCTAAAGGATCGCCTTGACAAGATGAAGGCCGAAGGCCTGTGGGAGGATTTGCTAGCCCAGTCGGAAAGCCTCCTGCCCGAACGCCCGCTGTGGCTCGACCTTCAACGATACACGGCCACTGCATTGTCAAACCTGGGGCAGGATTACGTGGCGGCCAGGGATACCGTGGCAGTAGAACTTGCCGCCTTTCTCAGGAGGATGCCCGGCCTGGATAACCTTCTCTTCGCGGGAGGAGAGCCTTTTGCTGATGCGGAAACGAAAAGCTGGATTGACAGCGAGGTACTTTTATCCGGAGAACAGGAAGGTGGTGCGAGGGAAGAAACAGTTTCGCGGGAAGAGCAGGTGGGAGACAGTGAGGAACTCTGGGAACGAGTTAACGAGATGAAAGCGAAGGGCGAAATTAATCGGGCACTCGGCTTGTTAAAAGAGCATCTCTGGCAGGCGTCTTCCGAGCGGGAAGCTTTTTGCCGGCGTCTGGATCTGGCGAGGTTTTGCCTGGAGTCCGGACTTTACGAGGTGGCGGTTCCACATCTCAGGTTCCTGGAGGAAAAAATAAGAAGTTATCACGTTGACTCCTGGGAACCGTCCCTTGCTATTCCTGCACTGGTTGCCCTGTACAGGTGCGAGCAAAACCTTGCATCCAAAAGAAGGCAGGTCAATCCCGAGTTCGGCAGGAAACTTGAAGAAATCTATGCCGATATCTGCAGGCTTGATCCTGCGGAGGCTTTGAGTTTAAAAGGATAACGAGTTCGAGCAGGCGGGTGCTGTCCGGGCTCAGTTTAAACTGTTTTCAACACTAAGGAGGTATTCTTATGGCGAAGGAAGGTTCTGTGGCACCAAGGGAACGAGTAAACATCGTCTACAAACCGGCTCTTGGTGATGCCCAGGAAGAGGTGGAATTGCCCTTGAAGTTACTCGTTATGGGGGATTTCATTGGGAGGCCGGATGACAGACCGGTGGAAGACAGAAAACCCATAAACATCGACAAGGACAATTTTAACGATGTTCTGAAAGCCCAGGATATATCCCTGAACATTCAGGTTCCCAATAAGCTCAAGGAAGGGGCCGAGGAAGAAGAACTCGCGGTGAACCTGAAGTTCGAATCCATCAAGGATTTCGGTCCCGAATCCATCGTACGACAGGTTCCTGAATTGAGAAAACTGCTGGAATTGCGGGAAGCCCTGATTGCTCTTCGAGGTCCAATGGGTAACGTACCCAAGTTCAGAAAGAAAATCGAGGAACTGATAAGCGACGAAGAATCGAGGGAAAAGTTGCTCAGGGAGCTGGGAATTGAAGATGCTGAGGATTAAGTAGCTAATATTACAAATAAACTTTATCAGGAGGAGAAAGATAATGGCGGATCCTGAACGTCAAGAAGAACAACAGGTCCCAGAAACCGCTGTAGAAGAGGCGGAAACGCCTTCCCTTTTGGCTGAAATATTACAGGAAACCAAGCTTAAACCATCTGACGAAGCCTATGCTGTGGCAAAGAAGGGCATTGAGGCCCTGATCTCGGAGTTAGTCGCCCCGGGAAAGGAAGTTGCCAAGGTTTCCCCTGCGGTGATCAACGAGATGGTAGCGGAGATCGACGAGAAGTTGAGTCGTCAGCTGGATGCGATTTTGCATCACCCGGAGTTCCAGAAACTCGAGTCAGCCTGGAGAGGTCTGAAGCTTCTGGTAGATAGAACCGACTTCAGGGAAAATATCAAGATCGAGATCGTCAACATCTCCAAAGAGGATTTGCTGGAAGATTTTGAAGACTCGCCCGAAGTTGTTAAGTCCGGGTTATACAAGCTCGTGTACACCAGTGAATACGGTACCTTTGGAGGTCAACCCTACGGCGCCATGATAGGTAACTACGAATTTGGCCCCGGGCCGCAGGATATAAAGCTGCTTCAATACGTAGCCAGTGTCGCGGCCATGGCACATGCGCCCTTTATAGCGGCTGCGGGTCCGCAGTTCTTCGGCATAGAGAGCTTCACGGAGCTTCCGAATCTGAAAGACCTGCAATCGATTTTTGAGGGGCCACAGTACATCAAGTGGCAGTCTTTCCGTGAATCGGAGGACTCGAGGTATGTTGGCCTGACCATGCCCAGGTTCTTGTTAAGGCTTCCGTACGGGCAGGACACACAACCGGTGAAGGCCTTTAATTACGAAGAAAACGTCCGGGAAAACCACGAACATTACCTTTGGGGAAACACGGCGTTTGCGTTTGCCACCAGGCTAACAGACAGCTTTGCCAAGTACAGGTGGTGTCCGAATATCATAGGGCCGAGAAGCGGTGGAGCGGTGGAAGATTTGCCACTGCATCAGTACGAAGCCATGGGGGAGATTCAGACGAAGATTCCTACCGAGACCCTTATTTCGGAGCGTCGGGAGTACGAGTTGTCGGAGCAGGGTTTTATCGCCCTGACCATGAGAAAGGGTAGTGACAATGCGTGTTTCTTCTCGGCCAACTCGGTTCAGAAGCCCAAGTATTTCGGAA
>JALXAI010000177.1 GCA_026992215.1 Desulfobacterales bacterium
CATGGTACTGCGAGGGCAACCTCGTGGGAGAGTAGGTCGCTGCCATTCCACCTTACATATTCAACCAAATTACCCCGACTCTTGTCGGGGTTTTTTTGTGTCCGAAAATTACCTGGACATTGGCTGTTTTTGCGTTGTAATGTTTCCTAGACTGTATTCCTCTTATTGTCGTATCTTGTCTTTCTGGCGGAGGGTTCATATGAAAAAAGTCCTTGCCCTGATAGCTTCACCCAGAAAACTCGGAAACTGCGAAATCTTTTCAAAAGAGATTTATCGGAACCTAGGCTCCGACTGGGAGCTCAGCCTTATCAGGTTGCCATCGCTTAACATCAAGCCCTGCCGTGCATGCTACGCGTGTCTTTTTGACCGGCAGAAATGCCTTCGGAAAGATGATCTCTATTTTGTCATAGATGCTCTCCTCAAAGCAGACGCTTACATTATCGCTGCGCCAACTTATTTCCTCGGGCCAAACTCAAGCCTCAAAACCGTTTTGGACAGGGGACTGGCCTTCTATGCGCATCTGGACGAATTGTGGGGCAAGCCTTCTGTCGCAATCGCCATTGCCGGCGTAAAGGGGCTTGAAGGCTATAGCAAGCTGGCAGTGGAGAGCTTTGCAAAACTTGTCTATTCCGACCTTCGGGGAAGCGATGTCATATACGGCGCCCTGCCGGGTGAAACGCTTCTGGAGGAAGAAAACAGGAAGAAAGCAAAGAGGCTCGCTAAAGCCCTGCTGGGCAAAAGGCAACATCCGAAAACACCCGTGTGTCCCCTGTGCGGTGGTGATACCTTCCGAATTCTTTCCCTGGAAAAAGTACGGTGCATGCTCTGCAGCAACACGTGGAATATCCAGGTAAGAGGGGATGGCAAGGTGATTTTTACGGCGGAAAAACCTCAGCATCGTCTTTTCGCTTCACTGGATGAGGCCAAGGCCCATGCCGAATGGCTGCGAGGAATGAAAGAGTTGTTCTTGAAGAAACGAAAAGAACTTAAAGCACTTTGCCTGAAATATGCCCGCGAAGGAACCTGGCTGGAACCCGGGTCCGGCAGCTAAAAAGAAGGAGGGGCTAGAGAATTTGGGCAATATCGGCATTGAGGGCACTTGTTGGGGCGAGGGGGGAATCGCCCCTGCAGGCTCATGTCGGAAATAAGGAGGGGGGAGTATTCCCTGCCGATACTTTTAACTCTAGCCCCAAGGGTCAACAAGATTAATTTTTCATTATATTAACAGATATCAATCCTTTTGGGTACCTTTTTTTCTACTTTCTCATGTTCCCCGTAAACTGGCCTGAATCGGAATCGTACAGGCATTCGTACCAGTAAGGCTTGTATATGTCCTCGCTGTTGATAATCCTGTGCATCACGTTGTGACACACGGAACATGTGGCATGGTGGTCATCTACCCCCGCAACCCGCGGTTCCTGTGTCCCGCAAAAACCACACTTGTATAAATAAAGCGGCATAATTCTTCCTCCCCAAACAATTACGGAATTAAAGTCAATATCATAAAATTTAAAAAAGCAATCTTTGTGCCATCTTTAGCATGCAAGTTAATTAAAATAATTGCATAAACTAATAAGCTCTGTAACATGCTTGAATTTATGTAGATTTCCAGGAAAGGATAGTGAGGCTGTTCTTGATGTCTGAATTATCAGGCTATATCTGGCTACCGGATAAGCATGAGTAAAAAGTCATGATATTATAAGTAGTTAAGTAATGACGGTCCGAGTTGACAGTAAGGAATGCATAAATTTTTTGTCGGGAAAATGCATGTTTTATTTTGCACAGACGCACGTCTGCCAAATGGATTTTAAAAGAATCGGAAAAACAACATGTTATGATTCCATCGGCTGCAAAAATGTTTTGCATCAAGATGGAACCCCGACTATTGCGCTTGCTACTTGTTGAATCCCGTGATAGAAAAGGGCTCTACTTCCTGGATTGAAATAACCATGTGGAGGTCAGGTTTGTTATGAAGATGAGCAAAGCGTTTATTCATACGTTGTATGAGGTTCCGAAAGACGCAGAAGTGATTTCACATGTTCTTTTGCTCAGGGGCAGCTATATCTACCCAGTGGCAGCGGGAATTTATGCCCTTTTGCCCCTGGGGCACAGGGTGGTTCAGAACATATCCCGGATTGTTCGTGAAGAGATGAACGGGATCGATGGCGCTGAGTTAACAATGCCGGTTTTGAATCCGGCCGAATTGTGGAAAGAAACGGGCAGGTACTTCGAGATAGGCGAGGAGCTAATCAGGTTAAAAGACAGGAAACAGAGGGAATTTGTACTGGCAATGACCCACGAAGAGGTGGTCACAGATATTGCCCGCAAGTTTATCCGCTCTTATCGTGACCTGCCGTTTATGCTCTATCAGATACAGACGAAAATAAGGGATGAGGCGAGGCCCAGGGCTGGAGTTATAAGGCTTCGTGAGTTCCTGATGAAGGACGCATACAGTTTTCACCAGGACTTTGACGATCTTGACC
Organism: Desulfobacterales bacterium; assembly: GCA_026992215.1. Classification (GTDB taxonomy): domain Bacteria; phylum Desulfobacterota; class Syntrophobacteria; order B119-G9; family B119-G9; genus B119-G9. Next base: position 2,484 of record JALXAI010000177.1, read on the forward strand.
GCTACTATCCGAGGGTATATGAGGCTTACGGGAGAATTTTCGAGCGCTGTGGCTTGCGTACCGCGGCGATCGAAGCAGACAGTGGTATAATGGGCGGTAGCGGTTCGCATGAATTCATGCTGGAATCGCCAAACGGGGAAGATCAGTTCGTTGTCTGTCCTCATTGTGGTTACCAGGCAAACACGGAAAAGGCGGTTGGCCTCAAGCCCGACCTGGAAGAGATAGAGAATGCGGATGATGCTCCTCCGCTGGAAAAGGTTCAGACGCCGGGTGTTAAGACTATTTCTGACTTGATGCAATTTTTCGACATAGAAAGAAATCAATTCGTGAAAAGTGTTGCGTATCTTGCGGACGGCAAGCTTGTACTTGCAGCGATCAGGGGAGATTTCGAGATATCCGAAACAAAGCTTCGGAACCATTTGAAGGCGATAAAGCTGGAGATGGCGCCGGAAGAAAAACTTCGGGACAGGGGTTATCATCCTGGCTTTTTGTCACCCGTGGGAATAGATGATCCCGGGATTTTGGTGGTCATTGATGATTCTCTTGAAAAAAGCGCGCTAATGGTTGCCGGGGCGAACGAGGAAGATTACCATTACAGGAATGTGGTTCCGGGCCGTGACTTTGATGTTTCAAAAACGGTGGACATCGCGGAGGTGCGTGAGGGGGACCTTTGTGCTCAGTGCGGCAGGGGAAAGCTTGAGATCAGGCGCGGCATAGAACTGGGGCACACGTTTAAACTTGGTACCAAGTATACCGATGAAAACAGTATGAACGTGGTCTACCTGGATGATCAGGGCAAGGAGCGCCGGGTTGTTATGGGATGCTACGGGATAGGGATAGAGCGCCTGATGGCGGCGGTCGTGGAAAAGTGGCACGATGATAATGGGATTATCTGGCCGGTCAGCGTGGCGCCGTATGCTGTGTACATGATCGTGATAGGAAAGGGAGAAGATGAAAGGGCGCTTGGTGAAAAGGTTTACCGCGAACTTGGAAAGGACCTAGAGGTTTTGTGGGATGACAGGTCCGAGTCCCCGGGGGTAAAATTCAAGGATGCTGACCTTCTGGGTGTCCCTTTCAGGGTAGTTATCAGCCCGAGATTACTGAAAGAAAATGCGGTGGAAGTAAAAGTCCGTCAGACCGGTGAAGTACTGAAGTGTTCCCCTCGGGATGTTTCGTCACGATTAAAAAAATTAAGGGCCGAACTGAGCGGGTCGTTGCGATAGGTACGTGGATATCAGCGTCCGTGAAACGTGGACTGTTCATTGGTAGCTGAACCGGGGTAAAAATGAGGCATTTGGGAGACAGGGAAGCGAGACTTCAAGGTATATACTGGGTAGAAGACGCCGGACCGTGCTGCGGAGTCTACGTTTTGGACGGCGGGCAAACACTGATCGATGCCGGCAACATGTATGGTCTCGTGGATGAAATCCGGGATCTTGTGCCGATTAGCGAACTTGAGCGTGTTATTCTCACTCACTGTCATTTTGACCACGTTGGCGGCCTTGCGGAAATATACCAGGCGGCAAACCCTGACTTGTACATGCACAGGATAACGAGGGGTTATCTTGATTTTCACCGTGCCCCGTTTCCGGAATTTTTTGCCGCTCTTGAGAAGGCCGGGAAGATTAAGTATCTTGGTGATGGAGACGTGCTCCCCGGTGAAAATGAAATGCAGGTGTTTTATACACCGGGACACACGGCAGGAGATATTTGCATTTTTATCCCTGGTTCTGGAACCCTTGCAAGCGGCGATCTCGTGCTGGGGGCCGATCACCCGTACGGTCTTGTGCTTTCCAAGCCCGACGAAGTGTGCGGTGGAAGGATGAAGGACAGGATTGATTCACTCAAACGTCTTTTGAAACTCGATGTCCGTAGCCTGCTTCCCGGTCACGGTTCTCCCGTTATCGAAAACGGGTATGACCAGATAAAGATCCAGCTGCTTGAAACCTTTCGAATCATGCATGGCAAAGACTCACCGGAGCCATGGGTTAAAATGGCGGAAGTTTTGGCCGACGGCATAGATATAGATGGAGCGATTGATTGCTGTGAGCGAGCGCTGAAGATTGAAAAAGATTGCGGGGAGGCTCGCAGGATTCTAAAGGAGATCCAGTCGCCGCAAAGTTAGTGGAACTCAAACGGGTTTCTCAGGCATATTTTTCTGCCAGGCCATAAAAGTGGGTGGCTTCTTCGATTCGTCCTCTCTTCTCGCAGCCGTTCGCGTAGATCTGGCATTTTCTGCGAAGAGCCCTTACGGCTGATTCGTGTTGATCCTTTGTCAATGCACCGCTTTCGATGATTTTTATCAGGGACATGATCCTGTACCTGTCCAGTCCGCGGGACCTGGAAAGCTGGTCTTCGTGGCCGCCTCGCTTAATAACAAGGGCTTCCCTGATCAGGTGCACGGGATGTTTATGTGTTATTCGCAGCCACAGGTCGTAGTCTTCACAGGCCGGTAAATTTTCGTCAAAGCCCCCTGTTTCATCAAAAAGTTTACGTGACATCATTACGGCGGACGGGCTTACCAGGCAAAGCTCCAGGGATCTTTCGAATATCATCCCCGATGGTTTGACGTGCCTTTTCCCGGGATTAACCCTAACTCCTTTTCTTATCCAGATTTCCTCGGTCTGGCATATGAGGGTTGAGGGATTTTCCCGGAAGAATCTTATCTGTTTTTCCAGCTTTTTCGGTAACCACAGATCGTCCGAGTCAAGGAAAGCCAGGTACTTGCCGCTTGCTATACTGACCCCTGCATTTCTCGCGGCGCTTACCCCCTTGTTTTCCTGTTTCACCACGATTATCCCGGGGTATCTTGCCAGGATATCTCCGGTATCATCGGTGGAACCATCGTCCACGACAATAAGTTCAAAATCACGGCAGGTCTGTGCGAGCACGGATTCAATCGCTTCTTCCAGAATCCATGCTCTGTTGTATGTAGGAATAACTATGCTTACCAGTGGCATAAGGCGAATTTAATGCTTCTACCCGGAAACAAGATAGTTCATGAACAGCGTGGCTAGTCCGAGAAACGAAAAAAAACCGCCAACGTCCGTTGCCGTTGTCACGAATATGCTTGACCCGAGCGCCGGATCCAGCCTGAAGCTGTTCAGCGCAATAGGCACCAGTGTTCCGAAAAGGGCCGCGATAACCAGGTTCGCAATCATTGCAACGCAAATTATAACGCCAAGCCACGGGTTTTTGTACCACAAGAAAGCAATGAACCCCATGACGATTCCGTTTACCAGGCCGCTCAGAAAGCCTACTCTAAGCTCCTTCATTAGAGCGTAAACGTTACCCAGTTTCTTTAACTCGCCAAGTGTCAAACTCCTGACCATGACGGTCAGGGTTTGCGTGCCGGCATTTCCGCCCATCCCGGCCACTATGGGCATCAGTACGGCAAGGGCCACGTATTTGCTGATGGTGTCACTGAACAGGCTTACCACGTACGAGGCAAGAATAGCGGTGGCCAGGTTGATCAGCAGCCATGGAATGCGCATCTTGGCGGATTCGATCACGGGCGTGCTTACCTGCTCCTCAACGTCAAGATTGGCCAGAAGATACATGTCTTCCGTTGCTTCATCGGTCATAACATCAAATATGTCATCGAAGGTAATCACTCCGACCAGACGGTTTTCCTCGTCCACCACGGGCATCGCCAGAAAGTCATACTTGTTCATTTCCATGGCCACTTCCTCGATGTCATCGTCCACGCGCACCGAAATAACATTCTTGTCCATGACATCGGAAACCTTCTGATCAGGATCGGCCATGATTATGTCCCTTAAGGAGAGTATTCCAATAAGTCGCTGCTGTCGATCCACAACGTAAACGTAGTAAATGGTTTCCTTGATGGGCGCCTGCTGGCGCAGATGTTCCCACGCCTCTTTTATCGTTAACTCCGGCCACAGGAACGCGTAGTCTGTGGTCATAAACGCACCGGCGGTATTCTCTTCGTACTGTATGAGATCCTGGATGTTCTGGCGCTCTTTCTGAACCAGCGATGATAGTATGCTCTCCCTGAACTCGTCATCAAGATCCTCCAGAAGGTCGGCTCGATCATCGGGACTCATGGCGGATATGAGCCCAATAAGGTATTCCCTGTCCAGCTTGGGGAGGATTGATTTTTGCTTCTCCGGCGGCAAGAACTCAAATATTTCCTTGCCGGTATCTATGCTAAGCTTTTGAAAGATTTCGGCAAGCTTATCTTCGCTGTAATTACTCAGCACTTCTGCTGCATCCGCAGGATGCATCGAGGAAATTATTTCCAGCGTTTCCCTGGTATCCAGCGACCGAATGTCCAGCTCTCCATGCTCCGGTTGAATCGTACGGCTCATACTCCAATCCTTCCCTGGTGGTTGTGATTTAATCAGAAATTCCAGGTATTATACTGATATTTCTCTTCTAATACATCCTAAAAAGATCCTACGGTTCAAAAAAGAATACCGGAAGCTACATTTATAAAATTTTGCGAAACGTGCGTCAAACGCGAGAAAAAAACAA
>JALXAI010000178.1 GCA_026992215.1 Desulfobacterales bacterium
TATTTTCTCCTTTGCTCGCACCGGTAATTCCAAGATGATCATTAAACTTGGAGTTGTCACAAAGCCCGGATCTGCTCAAAATGTTTGTGCCGAGAAGTTTAAGGAACTGGTTGAGAAGGGTTCAAAGGGCAAAATAGGCGTAAAAATATACCACAGCGCGTCGCTCGGTACGGAAACGGACATATTGCAGCAGATACAGGTTAACTCTGTTCAGATGGGAGTAATAACTCTTGGTCCCTTTGATGTTTTTGTACCATCAGTAAGGGTTGTGGGATTTCCGTTTATGTTCAAGAACTTTAAACAGGTGGACGAGGTTCTTGATGGCCCTCTCGGCCAGGAACTGCTCAAGAACCTTGAAAGTGCGGGCTTCAAAGGGCTTGCTTTTTCAGAAAACGGGTTCAGGCATCTGACAAATAATGTTCGCCCGGTTCATTCGGTAAAGGATGTCAAGGGCTTGAAAATAAGGGTAATGGAGTCCGAGCTGCATAAGGAACTCTGGAGAGTGCTCGGAGCGAACCCGACCCCGATGGGCTGGCCAATATATACCGAGCTTCAGCAGGGGACTATCGATGCCCAGGAAAACCCGCTCTGGGTTATCTGGACTTACAAGTTATACGAGGTGCAAAAATATTTAACGCTAACCGGCCATGTTTATTCGGCTCACATAGACGTTGCCAATCTTTCGTGGTTTAATTCGTTGCCCGAGAGCGAACAGAAACTTATCAGGGAGTCAATGCTCGAAGCTGCCCACTACGAACGCCAGTGGAACAGAACCAACGAGGCCGGTTTCCTCGCCAAGCTGAAAAAAGCGGGAATGATAGTAGATGAGCATCCCGATATTGCATCTTTCAAAAAGAAGGCGATTAAGTTGAAGGACCTGCCGCTTTTCCAGGATCCAAAGACAAAAGCCCTGCTTGAAAAGTTCCTTGCAGCCACGAAATGAAAAGGAGTTGCGTGTTGCACTGGCCGTAGTTCGTGGTGACAAGTTCGAGTCTGATTCTCCTTTTATACAGGCAAGCAGATTAACCGAAGGTTCTGCCATGATGTAAAGGAGAAAGCTCTTGACCTGTTTATGGTCATGTGTTAGGAATCATTATATCCGCTTGGATCCCGGTGGGACCGAGACGGGAGAAATTGGTTAGGTGTAAAACAGCCTCCAGGACGTCCGTCTCGGAGGCTGTTTTATTTTTGGCGACCTTCGACACTTGAAGAACCGGTGGTACGATCACAAAGGGTGAACTGATGAAAATTATCAGAGATGTAAACGAAATGCAGGAACTCGCCGAATCGCTTCGGTGCCAGGGGAAAAGAATCGTTTTCGTACCCACCATGGGATATCTGCACGAGGGACACCTTTCGCTGATGAGGTATGGCCGGGAGATAGGAGATGTCCTGGTAACCAGCATTTATGTCAATCCGGCACAGTTTGCGCCCGGCGAGGATTTTGAGGAGTATCCCAGGGATTTTGATCGTGATGTAAGGTTGTCCGAAGAGGTTGGAGTCGACATTATCTTTACCACTACAGACACTGATATGTATCCTGAGGGTTATCAAACCTACGTTGAAGTAAAAGATGTCACGAAAAACTTGTGTGGAAGGAGCAGGCCCATATTTTTTCGAGGAGTTGCCACCGTTGTGACCAAGCTTTTTAATATCGTGAAACCGCACGTGGCTATCTTTGGAGAAAAAGATTATCAGCAGCTAGTGACAATAAAGCGAATGGTCAGTGATCTTAATTTTGGCATTGAGATCGTGGGCAGACCCATAGTGAGAGAACCGGACGGCCTGGCAATGAGCAGCAGAAATGCGTACCTGTCCGGGGATGAGCGGAAATCTGCGCTCAGCCTGAGCAGATCCCTCAGGATTGCGCGTGATATGGTGGCACGGGGAGAAACCTCCAGCAGGGCAATTATTGAACGGGTTCGCGGTGAAATATCCGGCGAGGCTCACACAAAAATAGACTACGTCCAGGTTGTTCACCCGGAGACTCTTGTTGATGTCG
>JALXAI010000179.1 GCA_026992215.1 Desulfobacterales bacterium
TAAAGAGTCGGCACAGCAAGGTATCTTTGCGGGAACTTGGAAAACCATGGAAGGCGGGTGGTTCTCTTGACCAGTTCCTGGCGATCCTGCCCGAGATCCTTGCCGCAAAGGATCTCAAGGAAGTGGTACGTAGTATAGTTCGTGCACGTAAAAAGGGCAGGCCCGTGATCCTGGGCATGGGAGCACACCCGATTAAGGTCGGTCTTAGCCCGGTTATAATCGACCTTATGTCGAAAGGGATTGTAAATGGCATCGCTCTGAACGGTGCCGGTATTATTCATGATTTTGAGCTTGCCTTTGCAGGGCAAACATCGGAAGTTGTCGAGGACGTAATTTCCGATGGATCATTCGGAATGACCAGGGAGACCAGCGAGTTTTTAAACGCTGCCATAAAAAAAGGCTACGATATGGATTTGGGGCTGGGGGAAGCGGTAGGAAAAGAGATTATATCTTCGTCCTTTCCCTACAAACACCTGAGTATCCTGGCAGCGGGCATCGATCACAGCGTTCCCGTAACCGTGCATGTGGCGGTGGGAACTGATGTGATTCACATTCACCCGGAGGCGGACGGGGCGGCGATAGGTGGTTGCAGTTTGAGGGATTTCAGGATATTTGCTCGTTTGATTTCCGGGCTGGAGGGTGGGGTATACATTAACCTTGGCTCTGCCGTCGTTTTGCCGGAAGTTTTTCTGAAAGCGGTGAGCCTGGTAAGAAACCTTGGTTACAGGCTGGATGAATTCACGACGGTTAACATGGATTTCAAGGAGCATTATCGCCCCCGGGTAAACGTTGTGGACAGGCCCCCCGGAACTTCCGGCAGGGGTTATAATCTTGTAGGACACCACGAAATAATGTTTCCCTTGCTTGCTGCTCTTGTTATAGAAAGAGTTGAAGCGGAACTTGAATAGCTACCAGGTTTGGTTTATGCGTGTTTCCATAGGAGGTGGAAAATGCCGATCTACGAGTACAGGTGTGATAGTTGCGACAGGATATTTGAAAAGCTTGTCTTTCGCAAAGACATAACTGTTTCCTGCCCGGAGTGCGGGAACACTAACGTTAAACGTGTCCTTTCGGTGTGTGGTTTTAAGACCGGAGGAGAGAAGGGTGCTGCCAGCAGCAGGATGAGCGGAAGCAGCGGGTCCGGTTGTGCGGGATGTACCGCCACATCGTGCAAGAGTTGCACGGGTTAGGCAGGGTCTGAGATGACGGGCCGCAGCCGTAAAATAAGAATTGGCACCAGGGGAAGTGCTCTTGCCACCAGGCAGGCCGAATGGGTGAAACTTGCCCTCGAAAAGGCAGAACCGGGTACAGAGGTGGAACTGGTTTTTATCAAAACCAGAGGAGATAAAATCCAGGATGTTCCTCTTGCCAGGGTTGGAGGAAAGGGGCTTTTCGTAAAAGAAATAGAGGAAGCGCTCATAGCCGGGCGAATTGATCTTGCTGTGCACAGCATGAAAGATGTCCCCGCCGAACTTCCTTCAGAACTTACCATTGGTTGTATTCCGGAACGTGAAGATCCGAGAGATGTGCTTGTTGCTTGCGGAGACCGTCACGGTCTTGAGGAGATGCCTGAAGGTGCTCGTATGGGTACCAGCAGCCTCAGGAGGCAATCCCAGTTGCTGGCTTTAAGGGCGGATTTTAGGGTCGAGACGCTGAGGGGTAATCTTGACACCAGGCTCAGAAAGCTTGAAGAAGGTAAGTTCGACGGTATTATCCTTGCCGCGGCCGGCCTTCATCGCATGGGATGGGAAGCGGTAATAAGCAGCTACCTTTCTCCTGAAACTTTCTTGCCTGCCATCGGCCAGGGGGCTCTTGGCATAGAAGTTAGAAAAGATGATGAGGGAATGCACGAACTTATATCCAGAATTCATAGCGAGCCGACGGCGGTTTGCGTGAGGGCGGAAAGAAGCTTCCTTGGAAGACTGGAAGGAGGGTGCCAGGTTCCCATTGGCGGTTATTGCAGGTTTGTCAACGGAGGGCGAATTGAGTTAACCGGCATGGTGGGCAGGCTGGACGGAAGCGCAGTGTACAAAGATGCCATTGTTGGCCTGCCGGAAGAGGCGGAAGAAATTGGCAGAAGGCTGGCCGAGAGGCTTCTTGAAATGGGTGCGAGGAAAATTCTGGACGAAGTATACGGTAATCAGCGATAGAGCCGGGAACGCGGATAACATGGAAAAAAAGGGAAAGGTTTATCTGGTTGGTGCAGGCCCTGGTGATCCGGGGCTTATTACTCTGAGGGCTGTTGAATGCTTGAAAAAAGCAGAGGTGGTGATCTACGACTATCTGGCCAACGAAGTTTTCCTGGAATACGCACCTCCCGATGCCGAAATAATATATGTTGGCAAAAAGGGAGGTTCTCACACGAAAACCCAGGAAGAGATTAACCGCCTTCTTGTTGAGAAGGCTGAGGAGCGGGTTGTTGTTCGGCTGAAGGGCGGTGATCCTTTTATCTTCGGAAGGGGGGGAGAAGAAGCGCAGGTTGTGGAAGCGGCCGGAATAGAGCTGGAGGTGGTTCCGGGGGTTACTTCCGCCATTGCGGTTCCGGCGTATGCCGGAATTCCGCTGACCCACAGGGATTATGCATCAAGCGTATCCTTTATTACCGGGCATGAACGGGCAGACAGGGAAGATTCGAAAATATCATGGGAGAGGTTCTCGAACTCCGCGGGAACCCTGGTTTTCTTGATGGGGGTAAAGAACCTGCCCGGTATCGTGCAAAAACTGAGAAAAAACGGCAAACCCGGCAACACTCCTGTCGCGGTCATTCAGTGGGGCACCACCAAGAAACAGAGGACCGTTACCGGTACCCTGGAGAATATAGTTGAAAGGGTTAAGGAAAAAGGCATCACGGCACCGGCAATAATAGTGGTGGGTGGAGTGGTCGAATTGAGGGAAACGTTGAACTGGTTTGAGAAAAAACCTCTTTTTGGCAGGACGATCCTTGTGACCCGCGCCAGGGAACAGGCCAGCGAGTTTGTCAGGATGCTTGAAGAACATGGTGCGCAATGCCTGGTGTTTCCTACCATAAAGGTGATTCCGCCTTCGAGCTGGGAAGCGCTTGACGAGAGTATAAGAAGCCTTGAAACCTATGACTGGCTGATTTTTACCAGCGTTAACGGCGTAAAGTTTTTCTTCCGACGCCTTTTTGATCTTGGCAAGGATGTCCGGGAATTAAAGGGCTTAAAAATCTGCGCCATTGGTCCGAAAACCGCCGAAGAAATTCGTAGCCATGGTATACGTCCGGATTTTGTACCTTCCGAGTACCGGGCTGAAGCGGTGGTTGAGGGTCTCAGGGGGGAAGATATCAAGGGTAAAAACATTCTGCTTCCAAGGGCTGCTGTTGCCAGGGAAATCCTGCCTGAAAAGCTGCGGGAAATGGGCGCCAGGGTTGACGTGGTAGAGGCATATCGGACGGTTCTTCCCGAGAAGAAAGACGGGCACGTGGAAGAGGCGATAACCACCGGGAAAGTTGACTGCATCACGTTTACCTCGTCTTCCACGGTGAAAAATTTTACCAGGTTTTTCCCGGCAAAAGAAATCGAAAAGCTTCAGGCGGGTATCCTGGTTGCCTGCATCGGGCCAATTACTGCTGAAACGGCTCGAAACCGCGGGTTTCAAGTGCACATAACCCCGGAAGAGTACACCCTGGATGCTCTGACCGAATCCCTTGTTCGATATTATCGTCAGAAAACTCGCCATGAGTAATCCGGTTATAAACTACGAAAAAGAATTAAACGAAGCTCAGTACGAGGCTGTATTCGTAACGGAAGGTCCCGCACTCGTAATTGCGGGTGCCGGCAGCGGGAAGACCCGGACCCTCGTCTACCGCGTAGCACGACTTGTAGAACTGGGAGTTAACCCGGAATCAATCCTGCTGCTTACCTTCACCAGGAAGGCCGCTTCCGAAATGATGGATAGAGCCAGCCAGCTTCTTGATGTGAGGTGCAGGGCTGTTTCCGGCGGTACATTCCATTCCACGGCGAATTATATCCTGAGGAGATACGGTGATCTGATCGGTTTTCCCGGCTATTCAATCATTGACCGGGGCGATTGCGCAGAAGTTGTAGGTTACATTGTCGGAGAACTCGGTATCAAGAGAAAGGAGCTGAAACTCCCCAGGAACAGCACCATTGTGGATATCATCAGCAAGGCTATAAACAAGTCAATGAAGGTGCCCGAGCTCCTCGAAACGTATTACCCTCACCTTACGGACCTGTCCGATACGATAAACGTGCTTGCCGGTAAGTACGATGAGTACAAGAAAACTCACATGGTAATGGATTACGATGACCTGCTCGTAAAGCTGAAAAAGCTTCTTGTCGAGTTTCCCGGTGTGTGCCGGGCTCTGGGTAACAGGTACAGGTACATAATGGTCGACGAATACCAGGATACCAACCCGTTGCAGGCAGAGATAGTAGAGTTGCTGGGAAAGGATCATCGGAACGTGATGGTGGTTGGTGATGATTCTCAGTCGATATATTCTTTCCGGGGAGCTGATATCAGGAACATACTTGAATTCCCCGGTATTTTCCCTGATGCAAAGATCATTAAACTGGAAGAAAACTTTCGGAGCACGCAGCCGATACTTGAGTTAACCAATGCGATAATAGAAAGGGCAAGGCAAAAGTACACCAAGTGCCTCTTTACCAGCAAAAGTGGAGGTATCCGGCCGCAGTTGGTGGTAGCACGGGATGAAGCCGAACAGTCATGCTGGATAGTGGAAAAGATCGATTCCTTGCGAAGGGAAGGAATACCCCTGAGAGAGATGGCTGTCCTGTTCCGTTCGAGCTTTCACTCGTTTGATCTCGAGGTGCAACTTTCAAAAGGGAGTATCCCGTTTGCCAAGTACGGAGGATTAAAGTTTGCCGAGTCAGCTCATATAAAGGACTTGCTGGCTCATTTGAGGGTGTTTCTTAATCCTCATGACCGGCTGAGCTGGAACAGGATTTTGAAACTTCTGCCGGGAGTGGGGCAGGCAACCGCGAACAAGGTGATAAAATGGCTCAATGCCGATGTGCCGTCGCTTGACCGTTTCAAAGAATATGCGGCCACGCAAAAAGGAAAGATGAAAGTTCTTCTTGACCTGGTGCGCCTGTTTGACGCGCTGTCAGACCCTGATCTTGACGTGAAGGACCTCGTTGCAATTACCATCAAGTACTATGAACCGATTCTGACACAGAAGTTTGACGATTATCCGAAAAGGGCAAGGGACCTGAGTTACTTGCAGGAATGGAGTGCTCCTTTTGAAAGCCTGGAGCAATTTTTAACGGACATGGCACTGGAACCTCCGGAGGTAAACAGGGCACCGTCAGATTTTGCGGAAAGAGCTGATTTTCTTACCCTGTCAACAATTCATTCGGCAAAGGGACTGGAGTGGAGAATCGTTTTCATCATTAATGCCGCTAACGGGTACTTCCCGTCGAGGCATTCGTTACTTTCAGACGAGGACATGGAAGAAGAGCGGAGGCTGATGTACGTGGCCTGTACTCGCGCCAAGGAGCAGCTTTATATTGTTTACCCTGAAACCGGGAGAGATTCTTACTACGGTAGCGTGATGCTGGAGATGAGCGAGTTTATGAGGGGCCTTGACGGAACACTCACGGACGTGGTGACAGCCGCCGAGTCACTTCACGGAGGTGGCCGGCAATTTCGCAGGGCAAAAAAGGGTATATCATCGGTGAAAACCAGCAGAGGGTTTAACATTAAGGCAGGGGATGTTTTCCGTCATCCCGACCTTGGTATGGGCGTGGTACTGGAGATTATGGATCGTAACAGGGCGCGAGTATATTTTAAGAAGCTCGGTATCAGGGTGATAGATCTCAGAACTGTGAAAGAAGGCCAGTGGGTCGTAAGGTAGGAGTAAACGGGAAAGCGGGGCGGAGTTCCGGTTGAGTTTTATTTGCACATGATGTAAATTCAGGCAACCAGGTTCCTCGGGATTAATAGGGAAGGAAGTGAAAATCTTCCGCGTGTTGGCCGGCGCTGTAATCGGGGACGAAAGCTTCCGAAAGGCCACTGCCGCTTATTCAACCAGTTGCACGAATAGGTGCTCTTGATGCCGATTGAAATCCCGGAAGGTGTCAGGAAATCTTGTGCGAAAGGTTGAATTCCCGGCGGGAAGGCGAAGCAAGTTTCGCTATTTTGCGGAACGAGTAGGATGATCCGTAAGCCAGAAGACCTGCCTGGTTGTCGGATGGGTACGCCATAACCCCATCCTGGGACCGGATTAGTATATGTTCGGAACCAGGATGGGGTTTTTTGGGTTTCGGGAGGCGAAAAGATGAAAGCAGTGATTCTGAAAAAGCCTGGGGTGGTCGAGATCGCAGACGTGGATAAGCCGGAGTGTCCCGAGGGCGGCGCACTGGTAAAGGTAATGGTATGTGCTGTTTGCAGTACCGATGTCAGCATGTACAAAAAGGGACACCCCGCTTTGAGCTATCCCGTTATACCGGGGCACGAAATAGCCGGAACAGTGGTGGAAGCCTCGTCTTCTGTTTCTGACTTGAAGGCAGGAGACAGGGTAGTGGTGGGCCCGGGAATAAATTGCGGCGATTGCAGGTTTTGTCGCGATGGCCTTGAAAACCTGTGCACCTCAATAAGGATTGTCGGTTTTAACCATCCGGGAGGAATGGCTGAATACATCGCGTTGCCCCGGAAGATGATAGCCGGGCGGTGGATTAAAAAGATTCCGCGAGAGCTGGATGCTGAAGAAGCCGCGCTCTCGGAGCCCCTGGCATGCTGCATTAATGGTATTGAAAAGCTGGAAATCGACGAAAGTAGCAGGGTGTTGATCATTGGTGGTGGTCCCGTAGGTTGCATCCTTGCGTGGTTGTGTAAAGAAAAGGGTGCGGCACGGGTTACCATTGCAGAGAAAGACGGGAAAAGGAGACAGCGGGTTCGGGATTTGAATTCCGCCCATGAAGTAATAACGGATATAACAGAATCCGATTCC
>JALXAI010000180.1 GCA_026992215.1 Desulfobacterales bacterium
ATTAATAAAGCTGTCTGAAAACGCCAGGCGCTACTGCGCAAAAAGAGGGATCGTGGCCTGGCATCTGTCTTTGACAGACGATGGAGAATATGGTGCTGCACTTGTAGTTATCGAGAAAAAGGGGGATGGTCACTGATGTTTCTGCTTACCGCAAGCGAGATGGCACAGGTTGATCGTATCACTATCGAACAAGTTGGTGTACCCGGTGTTGTTTTGATGGAAAACGCGGGAAAAGGTGCCACGGACTTTTACCAGGATCTGTTTCCCGATATTTGCGAGAAAAAGGTTGTTATAGTTGCAGGAAGCGGAAACAATGGCGGAGATGGCTTCGTGATAGCAAGGCATCTCTGGTGTCGGGGTTCGAAATCGGTTAAAGTCATCTGCTTGAAAGAAATGAGCCGGCTTAGGGGAGATGCGCTGGTCAACTGCAAGATCGCCGAGAAGCTCGGAATACCACTGTTGGAACTTGCGGGCGAAGACCACCTGCCGGAGATAAGACGCCACCTGGAGAGTTGTGATTTCATAGTGGACGCGATCCTGGGGACGGGACTTAAATCCGAGGTGCGCGGGTTTTACAGGCGGGTCATAGAAGCCATAAACGAGCAGGAAAAACCGGTCCTTGCGGTAGATATCCCTTCCGGGCTCGATGCCTCCTCCGGAAGACCGCTGGGTGTTTGCATAAAAGCTGTAGCAACGGCAACTTTCGGGCTTCCCAAGGTAGGCCAGGTTATTACCCCGGGGCATAATTACGTGGGAAAACTAAAGGTGGTGGACATAGGAATTCCTCAATCAGTGATAACGGAATTTAATCCCCGCAGGGTTTTCTTCGATAGCACGGAAGCCGCAGGGTTGCTCAAGCCAAGGCAGGACGATTCCCACAAGGGCACCTACGGCCACCTGCTTGTAGTATCCGGCTCTGTGGGCAAGACCGGCGCGGCCGCTCTTGTCTGCCAGGGCGCATCGAGAGTTGGGACAGGCCTGGTTACGCTGGCAATACCCAAAAGCCTTAACCCGATTCTCGAAGTCAAATTAACGGAACCCATGACCTTGCCCGTCGCGGAAACAGGAGAGCAAACGATCTCCCTGGAAGCCCTCGACACCATAGTGGCAGAAGCGAAAACCAGGAGTGCCCTGGCGGTCGGTCCTGGAATATCCCTTAATGAAGAACCGCTGGAGCTTGTCCGCAAGCTAATAGGCAGGGTTGATCGTCCCATGGTGATTGACGCAGACGGTGTGACCGCGCTCAAGGGACACCTTGAAGCGCTGTCCTCGTCGACAGCTCCTGTCATCATCACGCCTCATCCCGGAGAAATGGCCAGGATAATCGGAAAAACGTCATCTTACGTCCAGGCCAACAGGCTGGAGGTGGCGGAAGAATTCAGCAAAAAACACGGAGTTATAGTCGTTTTAAAGGGTTTCAGAACCATCATTTCCGCGCCGGACGGAAGAACAACGGTCAATAGTACCGGAAACCCGGCCATGGCTACCGGGGGCATGGGAGACGTGTTGACAGGAATGATAGGCGGCTTTCTTGCTCAAAAATACGATCCCTTCGACGCGGCATGCCTTGGTGTCTATTTTCACGGAAAAGCGGCCGACACGGTCTGTGAGCAAAAAAAATATGCCAGCGTGCTCGCCACGGATCTGCTCAACGTTATTCCCGGCGAGATATATTCGAGTATGACACGATGCTGAATGCCAGTGACATAATGACAACCGAGGTTATTACTGTTTCTCCAGATACTTCCGTTCTGGAAGTGGCAGATATACTGTTCAAAAAGCGCATAAACGGGGTACCGGTTTTGGACGAAAACGGGAAACTCTACGGAATAGTATCCCAATCGGACCTGATAGACCAGGCAAGAAAACTCCATATTCCAACCGTGCTGACCATTCTCGATGCCGTGATAGTTTTAAGGACCGAAAAGCAGATGGAACGCGAAATTAAAAAGGTTGCCGGAAGCAAGGTGTCCGACATATGCACCCGGAACGTGG
>JALXAI010000181.1 GCA_026992215.1 Desulfobacterales bacterium
CGTTCAGCTGGCATCTTGATCCCCGTACAGTTCCACCCGGTCACGGATATATAGTTATTTACAACGACAAATTCAACGTGGGCGACACCATACGAAACATTACTATCAAAAGGCTGAAAACCAGGCCAATCGGGCCGGTAGATCTGAAAAAAATTCCCTGGAGGCATAACTAGGCCGGACATCCATCCCCCCTTCCCCGCAAGATCTTTTTTGCGGGGACGGGGAATTAAGATATGTCCAAATATCGCAAGAACCCCCTGCCAGATTTGGACATTATTAGCAACGAGAATACAAATGAATTTCTTCCTTCGCTAAAAGGGGCAATTCTGGATACACCTACCAGAGTATTGCCCCTATTGAACGCTTATGCACAGTAAGAAACTACTTTTTAGTTTCCGGAGCTTTCACCTTCTTCGCCAGTTTTTTAAATTGTTCTTCGGTCAGAGGTTTCCCGTAAGCGGCAAACTGGACTTTGGCTTTGCCAGAATCTTTGATTGGTTCCCATTTATCCTTCCCTACTCTACGCAAAAACACCCACTGCAGTTTATCCGGCACAACAGGGACAACTCCCTGCCAAGGCACCACCTTTCCATTTCTAAAGGAAACAACAGGAACCTTTTGCCCTTTCAACATAACCTGCACAGCTTTATTCTGATGACAATCACCACACTGGCGCCCCTTGGGTGACACACAATGCGTGAAATAGGGGGAGTAAGCTATAAACTTCTTGCTTTTATAGACCAAGGACATGACGCTTCCCGAGGTGACTTTTCCCTGATAATTAATGAGCAACAACCATTTGTTCATGGGAATAAAGTTACCTTTCTTCCCCTCTTTCATTGCCCTATCAAAGTGACAATTGTAACACGCCATGCTAAAGCTTACGTGACAAGCAGAGCAATCAAGTTTATCTCCATGTACCTTATGGCTTGGAATGTCAGGATCAAACTCCGGTGATTCAACCTTTTGATCAACATGACAACCTTTGCATGACGCTATAACTCCCTTCGGATACGGATGTCTCATGGAAATCTTACGTCGCCCGTCTCCATGAATGTCGGCTTGGTAATGACAATCCGCACAGACCATACCGGCTGCAATGTGTACGTCAAGCCTTCCAGCCGCTTTGCAAAATTTAAATGTCATTTTTTCGCGACTATGGCATTTCATACATGTTCCCATATCCTTACTTTTCTTTTTTGAGAACTCCATTTTGGAACCATTTTGGATAGCATGGCACTTGTCACAACTCTTAACGTGGCATTCCTTGCAATTAAGGTTGTCATAAGGAATATTTGTAACACTCATGAATCCGTTAGGTTCCTCATACCAGTATCTCATCCCGTTACCGGTAAAATGCAGACTGTTATTGAAAAATGACCAGAGGCAGGGACAATCTGTCTGGGCATCACCGGGAACGGTAACCAATGCCAGCAAACCACCCAGAAAAACCATAATAGCAACACACACTACGACCCTGGTAGATTTTGACCTCATATGCATCCTCCATCCATAGTCCAATGCGATTAACTATTGATTAGTCACCAGCTACCAACAGGTTTTTCCTGAACTCTTGTTTGCGGAATAAAAGAGTACGGTTGTTTACAGTTACCACTTCACCCGATCCGTGTTAAATCAGGCCCAGAGATCGCTGTTCATGGTTGAGACTGCTAAAATCAAAATATTACTTTATATAAAAATAGTGAACTCCCTGGGAATTGTCAACTCCAAATATTTCAGAAGCCCCGATATCTCCTACATCATCATCTTGATCCCACGACGTGCTCCTGATGGGATCTATACACCCGAAAATTAGTAGTGTAACAGTCTCTCCGGAAATTGATTCATTTGAAAACTTAAGGTACTATGCCTTGCCCTTGCCGGTTTCCGGAAAAAACAAAAACAGGCAGGCGGATGCAACGAGCCATAAATATAAGAATACTACAGTTGACGACTAAAAGGGAGAAATTCGAGGAGTTAAGAAGAAAAA
>JALXAI010000182.1 GCA_026992215.1 Desulfobacterales bacterium
CCGAAAACCTTTTTCAATACGTAACCAATCATGGCCTGTTCACCTTTTAAGTACCACTTATCTGGATATCTGAAACTAATACCGGCGGAGCACCCGTGCTGCCGAAAAACCTTATTTTGGATCCGATACCCTCAACCCGGTTTAACATGTCGACAAGGTTGCCGGATATGGTAACTCCCTTAACCGGGTGCTTTATGTCACCGTTTTCTATCCACAACCCGGTAGCACCAAGAGAGAACTCACCGGAAATGGGGTTCGCCGTGTGCACCCCGATGAGTTCCCGTACAAGCAATCCCCTTGATACGGACTTGATCAGCGAGTCTTTCGGAACGGTTTTTTTGCCCACCATATAGTAATTGTTATTGCCGATACCCGGAGGTGACTTGTAAGAACCCCTCGCCGCGTTTCCGGTGGGTTTTTCACCGGCTCTCCTTGCCCAGTAAAGATCGTAAAGGTAGCTTTTCAACCTACCCGCCTCGATTAGACACGTTGTCTGACTCGGAGTTCCCTCTGCGTCGAAGGGTGCCGTTCCGAGGCCTTGCGGGTAAAGGCCGTCATCATAAATATTTATGATCTCAGAAAAAACCCTCTCGTTCAGGCGCCCTGCGAGGAGCGATTTACCCTTCGCCACGTTATCTCCGTGAAACGAGGGAGCGAGGACCTCCAGCAATTCCGCCATGGTTTCTTCGTCGAACACAACGCTGGCCCTTTGAGTCTTGACCGGTTTTCCTCCCAGCTTCTGCAGTGCTTTACGGGCGGCGCGCCTTCCAACTTCTTCAACGTCCAACCTGTCGTAGAACCTGCAAAAATCAAAATCCCATCCCATCTCTGCCATGTCGTCTTTAACAGCCATTGCCATGGTCACCGCGCTTGCCGCCGTGGACCTGTAGCTCCCGTAAAGCCCTTCCGAATTAAGTACGGTAACTTCGCTTTCACTCTCCGAATACGTGGCTTTTCTTACCTGGCGAACCAGCGGATCAAAATCGAGTGCTGCTTTCTCAAGCAGTAAAGCTCGTTCAATTTTTTCATCCTGGTCGTGCTTGACGAAACCTGGATCAAAGATTTCACATGCCGGATAATCTACGGCCGGTTTCGGGGCAAAACAGTACGCGGTATCAGGATCACTTGTCCTGGCACTGCCCACGGCAGATTCCACCAGCGTCTCCAGCGATGGCACTGAAAAATCAGTGGAATACGAAAATCCCATGTGCCCGTCTATCAGGACTCTTAACGATACCCCACTGTCGGTGGATGCTTTCAGGCCGTCTATTTCCTGCTTTTTGGCTTCAATGGAAAGGCTTTTGCTGCTGAGTAGAAATATTTCCCACTTTTTTACCTTCTTCTTTCCCAGTTGCTTCTTGATACTATCAAGTATCGCTTCTTTGTAATCCGACATCGCCATAATCCTATTCGATCTCAAATATCATTGCAATTTCATCGCAATTCGGAAACTTGGGGCACTTCAGGCAGTCACCCCATACCTTGTGAGGCAAAACCGACTTGTCCACCTTCTTGAACCCGATTTCCGAAAAGAACCTTTCCTGGTAGGTAAGCACGAAAACCCGGGAAACCTCCAGGTCCCTTGCTTCGTCCAGGCAGGCCATGACCAGCCTGTTGCCGATTCCTTTCTGGTGATGCTCGGGATAAACGGCAAGAGACCTGATCTCCGCCAGGTCATCCCAGCAGATATGCAACGCGGAACATCCCAGCACCTTGTTGTCTTCGTTGCAATAGACAAAAAAATCGCGAACGCTATCGTAGAGTTCGCTGAGCGATCGTGGTAGCAGCAAACCGTCGCGTGCGAACATGTTCAGCAACGTGTGTATTGTCTTTATGTCACTTATCCTGGCTTTTCTTATCACTTTAAAGGATCTGCCTGTAAGCGCAAACGCTACGGAATAATCTGGTCTATCGATATATTTTCTGCTTTTTCGGTTCTAACACAAAAGCCGGGATCTATCAAATTATCAATTACGGTACATTTATCCAG
>JALXAI010000183.1 GCA_026992215.1 Desulfobacterales bacterium
GATTCCCTTGATCTTAAGATACCTAGAGGTGCCGCGGGTTGCCATAATCGTGAAGCCCATTTGTGCAAGCTCCCTGGCTATCGGTACAAGTGCTTCCTTGTCCCTGTCTCTTACGCTGAGGAAAACGTTTCCTTTTTCAGGCAGTTTAAAGCCAACCCCGAATTGTGCCTTGGCAAAGGCAAGCCCGAAGCTTTCGTCAATGCCCATTACTTCTCCCGTGGATTTCATTTCGGGGCCAAGCAAGGTATCGACCTTCGGGAACCTGTTGAAGGGAAACACGGCTTCCTTCACCGAAATGTAGTCCGGTGTTATCTCTCTCGTAAATCCGAGTTCTTCCAGGCTTTTGCCCAGCATTACCTTTGTGGCAAGCTTGGCCAGGGGAACTCCGATGGCCTTGCTGACAAACGGTATGGTTCTGGATGCCCTGGGATTTACTTCGAGCACGTAAATATTACCATCTTTTATGGCGTACTGTATATTCATGAGCCCGATAACACCGAGCTCTGCCGCGATCAGCTTTGTTTGTCGCTTGATTTCATCCACGATCTCGCTTTTGAGTGTTATGGGAGGCAATGCGCAGGCGCTGTCTCCGGAATGTATGCCGGCCTCTTCGATATGTTCCATTATGCCGCCGATTACCGTTATCCTGCCATCGCTTATGGCGTCAACGTCCACCTCGGTCGCGTCTTCCAGGAATTTATCGATAAGGATCGGGTGTCCCGGTGAAACATGGACAGCTTCTTTCATAAAAGACAGCAGCTCTGATTCGCTGTACACTATCTCCATTGCCCTGCCCCCCAGAACGTAAGAAGGTCTCACCAGGACGGGGAAGCCAATTTCCCGCGCGGCCGACAGGGCTTCTTCTCCGGTGTACGCTATTGCGTTGTCCGGTTGCAGGAGACCGAGTTTTTCAAGCAGTTCCTGGAACCTCTTCCTGTCTTCAGCCCTATCGATTGCTTCGGGCGGGGTCCCTATGATGGGAGCTCCTGCCCTTGACAGGTCGAGAGCGAGGTTGAGAGGAGTCTGGCCGCCAAATTGAACGATAACACCGTGGGGTTTCTCTGTCTCGATTATGTGAAGTACGTCTTCGAGGGTTAACGGTTCGAAGTAAAGCTTGTCGGAAGTATCGTAATCAGTGCTGACGGTTTCCGGGTTCGAGTTAACCATAATGCTTTCCCAGCCCTCTTCTTTTAAGGCAAAGGATGCGTGGACACAGCAGTAATCAAATTCGATTCCCTGTCCTATCCTGTTCGGGCCTCCTCCCAGAATAATTACTTTCCTGTTGTTAGAGGGCCTGGCTTCGTTTTCTTCTTCATAGGTGGAATAATAATAAGGGGTATAGGCCTCAAACTCCGCGGCACAGGTGTCTACGAGCTTGTAAACCGGTTTCACGTCTAGCTGCTTTCTGCGTTCCCTGACCTCGTTTTCACTGAGCCCCAGCAGTTCGCCGAGCCTCTTATCCGAAAAACCGTATGATTTCGCCCTGGTGAGGGTTTTTGCATCTATCTGAATTTTACCTTTTTTAAGATCCGTTTCCATGTCAAGGATTTGTTTTATATTGTAGAGAAACCAGGGATCAATCCCCGTTGCCCTGTGTATTTCTTTCAGTGACACGCCCGAGCTTATTGCGTGGGCGATCAGAAACAGTCTTTTCGAACTGGGCCTTCGAAGCTGAGCCAGAAGGCGCTCAAGGTAGTCGGTGCTGTCTTCGGCATTTGCGTTTTCATCGTCGAAGTCAATCCTGTCCGGAAAACCGTACATACTTATTTCAAGAGACCTGATACCCTTCTGCAGTGCCTCCTTGAAGGTTCTTCCTATAGCCATTACTTCACCCACGGATTTCATGGATGTGGCCAGGATATCCTCGGCCTTGGGAAATTTTTCAAAGGTCCAGCGCGGTATCTTGACCACGCAGTAGTCTATTGTGGGCTCAAAAGACGCCATGGTTTCCCTTGTGATGTCGTTGGGAATCTCGTCAAGGGAGTATC
>JALXAI010000184.1 GCA_026992215.1 Desulfobacterales bacterium
ATTTTAACCTTATAATAGCACGCTTAAGAGCGGCTTCAGCCCGGGCAAAATCAATGCCTTCTTTCTTCTCCATAAGGCGCCTTTCAGCCCGTTCCTTAGCTGCCCTGGCCCGCATAACATCAATTTCTGTAGCCTTTTCTGCGGCAGGCGAAAGTACCGTGACCTTTTCCGGAAGCACCTCCGCATACCCCCCCATAACAGCTACCTTGGTCAGGCTGTTTCCCTGCCTGTAACGGAGTTCACCGATTTTCAACCTCGCAAGAAAAGGGATATGATGCACCAATACGCCGAATTCACCAAGGTCGCCGGGAGCCACTACTATGTCTACTTCCTCGCTAAGGACAGTCCTGTGAGGCGTCACAATTTCCAATATCAGTTTTTCCGCCATAGTCTCACCATCTATCTCTAATTATGCTCCACCCATAGTTTTGGCCTTTTCAACAGCCTCCTCTATCGTACCCACCATGTAAAACGCCTGCTCCGGCAGCTCATCATGTTTCCCGTCGCAGATTTCTCTGAATCCCCTGATCGTATCTTCCAGCTTCACGTATTTACCCGGGGTACCGGTAAACTGCTCGGCAACATGGAACGGCTGAGAGAGGAATCGTTGAATCTTTCTTGCCCTCGCAACCACGAGCTTGTCCTCGTCGGAAAGTTCGTCCATGCCAAGAATCGCTATGATATCCTGCAGGTCTTTGTATTTCTGGAGGATCTGCTGAACTTCGCGAGCAGTGTTGTAGTGGTCGGTCCCAAGGAAGTTGGGATCAAGGATTCTGGAGGTCGAATCAAGAGGATCCACCGCCGGATAAATACCCAGCTCCACTATCTGCCTGGAAAGAACAACCGTTCCGTCCAGGTGGGCAAAGGTCGTGGCGGGAGCGGGGTCCGTGAGGTCGTCGGCCGGCACGTAGACGCACTGAACAGAAGTAATGGACCCCTTGGTGGTTGAAGTGATCCTTTCCTGAAGCTCTCCAAGGTCTGTTCCGAGAGTAGGCTGGTAGCCCACCGCGGAAGGCATGCGTCCCAGCAGGGCGGAAACTTCGGCACCGGCCTGGGTAAATCTGAATATGTTATCTATGAATAGAAGAACGTCCTGCCCTTCTTCGTCTCGGTAGTATTCTGCCGCGGTAAGCGCCGAAAGGGCAACCCTTGCCCTTGCCCCGGGAGGCTCTGTCATCTGGCCGTAAATGAGGGCTGCACGGGGTAAAACCCCGGATTCTTTCATTTCCAGGTAAAGGTCATTCCCCTCGCGGGTCCTTTCGCCCACCCCGGCAAAAACAGAGATACCGCCGTGCTGCATGGCGATATTATGAATCATTTCCATCATAATGACGGTTTTGCCGACACCAGCACCGCCGAACATCCCCATTTTACCACCCCTGGGGAACGGCACCAGCAGATCTATAACTTTGACGCCGGTTTCAAGAACCGCCACGCTAACATCCTGCTCGGTGAACGGAGGAGCAGGCCTGTGGATGGGAT
Organism: Desulfobacterales bacterium; assembly: GCA_026992215.1. Lineage (GTDB taxonomy): Bacteria > Desulfobacterota > Syntrophobacteria > B119-G9 > B119-G9 > B119-G9. The sequence continues at coordinate 1,483 of JALXAI010000184.1, forward strand.
AATACTTGTCCGCCTTAACGGGCCCCATCCCATCCACCGGTCTTCCCACAACATTCAATACTCGCCCCAGGGTACTTGGACCCACGGGCATCTGTATAGGATTTCCGGTATCCTTGACAGGCATCCCTCTTACCAGCCCGTCAGTGGTATCCATCCCGATACACCTGACTACCCCGTCTCCCAGCTGCTGTTCAACCTCGAGAACCAGGTTATCTTCTTCATCGCTGATTCCGGGGTTAGTGACCGTCAGAGCGGTTAATATCTTGGGCAACTTGCCTTCCGGAAACCTTACGTCAACAACATTACCTATAACCTGTACAATTTTTCCAATATTCATTTGTCCCCAATCCTCCTGAGATGTTTACTTTGGAGCCTATTTCTTTTTCAAAGCTTCAACGCCACCGACAATATCCATCAATTCCTTGGTGATGGCTGCCTGGCGCGCCTTGTTAAAGGTTAACGTTAGATCGTGTATAAGTTCCTTACAATTGTTGGTCGCATTGTCCATGGCCGTCATCCTGGCGGCATGTTCGCTCACCGCGGTGAGATAAAACGATTCCAGCAGCTTGATATATATGTGATTGGGCAACAGATCGTTCAATACCTCAGCATGAGAAGGCTCGAAAATGTATTCCATGAAAACATCTTCTTCTTTTCGCTCTTCAGGCTCTATGGGCAGCAGCTTGATAACCGTGGGCCTGATTCGTGCCATGCTGTAGAAATGAGAATAAACCAGGTATACCTCCTCACAAGCCCCCGTTTCAAATAACCCTATCAGCTCATCCCCCAGCTTCCTGGCATCTTCGTAGTTGGGTGAACCAAGGAACCCTTCGTATGTCGCCCGCATCGGCACCTTTCTATGCTTGAAATAACTCGTTCCTTTCTTGCCAAGGGAGGTCAGGGAAACCTGGAGTCCTGCCTGCTCTTTCTCGGCCTTAAACTTTTCCGTGAGGTTCAAAAGATTTGTATTAAAACCACCACAAAGACCCCTGTCAGCAGTCAGAAATACAAGCTCAATATTGTTGATTTCCTCCCTGGCACAAATGAGATCAAAATCTTCAGGGTTTACTCCGGCTGCGACACGACCGATTACTTCAGTGAATTTCTCCGCATAGGGTACAAATTCTTCCATGGCTTGCTGCATTTTCCTTAACTTGGCCGCAGCAACCATGTTCATGGCCTTTGTGATCTGCTGTGTTTTCTTTACCGCGTCTATTTTTCTTTTTATGTCCCGTAGAGCTGCCATAAGCAGAAACCCGTTCTTTCTCTAAAACGTTCTCAATGCTTCCCTTTATCCCAGTTCACTCTGGAAAATTTCACCGAACTCAGCGAGCGCCTTGTTAATCTTGCTGTCAAGCTCGTCACTGATTTCCTTTTTCTCCTTGATCTCCACGTAGATCTCGGGATATTTCTCCTCAATGAATTGAAGCAATTCCTGCTCGTACCTGGAAACGGCTTCAACCGGAAGCGGATCCAGGAACCCCCTGGTACCGGAGTAGAGAGACACGACCTGTTTTTCCACGGGCATGGGCTGGTACTGGGGTTGCTTGAGGAGCTCCACAAGCCTCACACCACGATTCAACTGCTGCTGCGTGGCCTTGTCGAGATCGCTGCCAAACTTGGCAAAAGCTTCAAGCTCCCTGTACTGAGCCAGGTCCATACGAAGCCTTCCGGCCACTTGTTTCATGGCCTTTATCTGGGCGGCTCCACCAACTCGGGATACAGAAAGACCCACGTTGATGGCAGGCCTCACACCTACAAAGAAAAGCCCGGGCTCCAGGTAGATTTGCCCGTCGGTAATGGAAATAACGTTTGTCGGAATGTAAGCGGAGACGTCTCCGGCCTGGGTTTCGATAATGGGAAGCGCCGTCAGGGAACCCGCTCCCTTTTCATCGTTAAGCTTTGCCGCTCGCTCAAGCAACCTGGAGTGGTTATAAAAGATGTCACCCGGGTAAGCTTCCCGAGCAGGAGGACGCCTGAGCAAAAGGGATACCTGTCGGTAGGCAGCCGCCTGCTTGGACAAATCGTCATAAATGATGAGAGCGTGCTGGCCTCGATCCCTGTAATATTCTCCCATGGCACAGCCCGCATAAGGAGCGATGTACTGGAGCGTGGCGGGTTCGCTGGCACACGCGGAGACCACGGTGGTATATTCCATGGCACCGTGTCTTCGAAGCACGTCCACCACCTGGGCAACCGTGGATTGCTTCTGGCCGACTGCAACGTAGATACACTTAACACCACTGTCTTTCTGGTTGATGATTGCATCCACCGCAATCGCCGTTTTTCCGATCTGGCGGTCACCGATGATCAATTCCCTCTGCCCCCTGCCGACAGGCGTCATGGCGTCAATGGCCTTGATACCAGTGTACATGGGCTCGTTAACCGGCTGCCTCTCGATAACGCCGGGAGCAATCCTTTCGATCCTGGCAAACTCATCGCTTTCAATGGGCCCCTTTCCATCCAGAGGCAAACCCACGGGGTTAACCACGCGCCCGATGAGCGCATCACCCACCGGGACCGATGCAATCCTCCCGGTTCGCTTAACGCTGTCGCCTTCCTTGATATGGATATCCTCCCCCATGATGGCGACACCAACGTTGTCCTCCTCAAGATTGAGAGCAAGGCCGTAGATTGTGCCGTGTTCGGTGGGAAATTCGATCAACTCCAGGGCCATGCATTTTTCAAGGCCGTAAACCCTGGCGATACCATCGCCCACCGAGAGGACGGTTCCCGTTTCACTCAGATCAACCTTCTTGTCATAATCCTTGATCTGCTCCCTAATAATCTGGCTTATTTCTTCTGCTCTGATTTCCATAGAACCTTACTCACCCCTTTTTAAATTTTCTTTAATATTTAAAAGTTGTGTTTTTACACTACCATCAATCACCAGGTCTCCAACCTTTGCCACCACTCCCCCGATAATGTCGGGGTCCGTTTCGGTTTCCGCGATTATCTTGCGCCCCACAATCTTTTCAAGTGCCTTTGTTATGGACGCCAGGGTTTTTTCCTCCAGCGGTACAGCGCTGATAATTTTTGCCCTGCTTATGTTTTCCAGGTCATCCACCAGCCTGTGATAACACTCGCAGATACTGGCAATAAAAGGCATCCTCTTTTTTTCGAGAACCAGGGCCAGGAACCTTCGTACCGTGGGACTCAGCTCAAGCTTTTCTACAATAATCTTCAAGATGTTCCGCCGATTCTCAAGAGGATACCGGGGGTTGGTAATCGCGTTCTCCACCTCGGAGTTTTCCTTGAGGAAAGCTACAAAAGCGTCCAGCTCCTCGCCGTACTTCTTGTAGTTTTTGTCCTCTTGCCCGATCGTAAGAAGCGCTCGCGCGTAGCGCTTCGCCAAAATTAGGTTCTTCACTTCGCTTTCACCACCTTCTTTCTAAATTCGTCAATCAAGCGATCATGATCTTTCTTCTTGATATTTTTTCGCAGGATCTCCTCGGCCGTTTTAACAGTCATCTCGGCAATTTCCCGCTGGAGATCGGCTTTCGCCATCTTCACTTCCTGCCTGATGGCGAATTGAGCCTGTTCTTTTATATACTGAGCCTGTTTCCTGGCAGCCTCGATAATCTTCTGTTTTTCCTTCTCACCACTTTCTATGTATTCCTGGATTATATCTTTTGTTTCCACATCAAGCGCTTCAAGCTTCTTCTGGTATTCCTCGTACTTCTTCTCCGCTTCCGCCTTTTTCAGCTCAAGCTCCTGAAGGGTCCGCCTTATCGATTCCTTCCTGTTGGCGAGGAAATTTGCCAGCGGTTTCTTCGTTATATAGTACATAATACCAACTAGAATAGAAAAGTTCAAAACTCTATAAAGAAAATCCTTGATCTGTCCGCCACCGCCCCCGTGGCCGGTTTCCGCGGCCAGACAGACCGCAGCTAACACGAGGTTCAGCAAAATAATGGCGCTCCACGAGCCCAACACCGTTAAATAATACTTTTTCGGATCTTTAACTATCATTTAACGCTCCTCCCCAGGATTTTCTCGGCCAGTTGGAGAGAGAAAATTCGTATCTGTCCTCTAAGCTGTTCTCGAGCCTGCCCAATTTCCTCTTTTATCTTTTCCCTAATGGAAGCAACAAGCTTCTCAGCTTCTTTCTTCGCCTCCTCAAGGAGACTCTTTTCTTCCTTGAAGGCTTCTTCCTTCATTGCCTGAAGCTTCTGCCTTCCAGCTTTTCTAGCCTCGCGAAGTTCAGCCTGAAACTTCTCCAGCGCCTCCTGAACTCCCCGATCCAGCTCCTCTATTTTCCTGGTGAATTCATCGATCGTCTCCTGCCTCTTCCTTATAATGCCTCTGATCGGCCTGTATAATATCTTATTCATAATGTAGAGAAGGACGAGGAAGTTCACGATCTGAATAAGAAGTGTAATGTTGATGTTTAGCATTGATGCACCCTCTGGCAACCTTCTTTGTGTTATTTATATCACAAAGCCCCCAAGATGTTTTGCAAAGCTTTCACTAACTCATAAATTGCTTGTTAACGCAGAACTAAAGAGGAGTAACGTAAGACCTGCCTATGTTGAAAGATGGAATTACCATAGATACAAACCAATTGCAAGCAAAAAGTAAAAAAAATCACAAAAAAAAGCCCCGCACGCATGTTTACGACTGAAACATGTATTTCCGCATACTTATGTTCAGAAGAATCCCCACGGAGATAAGAGTTGTCAGCATGGAGGAGCCTCCGTAGCTGATCAGCGGAAGAGTGATTCCCACCACGGGAAGAAGCCCAAGCACCATGCCGATATTGATTGCCGCCTGCCAGAAAATCATGGCTGTTATGCCAAAGGCAAGCAGCGTACCGAACCTGTTTTTTGCCCTCCTGGCAACGTTGAGGCCAAGCAGGGTGAGTATCACGTATAGGCCGATGAGCACTACACTTCCCACGAATCCCCACTCTTCCGCCCAGACAGAAAAGATAAAATCCGTATGGTGTTCAGGCAAAAACTGCAACAGATGCTGGGTTCCGCAGAGAAAGCCTTTCCCGAAAAGAGCACCGGATCCCACGGCAATCTTCGACTGATAAATGTGATAACCGATACCCCTGAAATCCTTGATCAGGCCAAGATACACGAGCACCCTGTGCTTCTGGTACGGCTTAAGGTAGTAATGCCAGACTGGATAAATAGTTACCAGGGCAAGGATAACAGCCGTCAGCAGGTAACGCTTCCTGATACCCACAAACAGCATCATTGAACCACTTATGATCAGGATCGAAAGCGCTGTTCCAAGATCCGGCTGTTTTGCTATCAGGATTGCCGGAATAAGCGCAAGGGCTATCCCGGGAGCCAGTTCCCTGAGCGATAGAGGTTTTGCTCCTCCTGTTACGGAAAAGTACCGTGCCATGGCTATTATCACGATGATCTTCATGAATTCAGACGGTTGTATATTTACCCCCATTATCGTAATCCAGCGCTGTGCCCCAAGCGAGGTT
>JALXAI010000185.1 GCA_026992215.1 Desulfobacterales bacterium
AAATCGAGAACGCGTACTACCGTTTTCTGGGTAAATACCTCATTCCCGTCTGCATTTCTTTTAAGCTGAAACCCAACCAGATTACCCTTTTAGGATTCTGTCTCAGTATCGTAGCCGGGATAGCCTTTGCCTTCAGCACCTTCTGGGGAGGATTGCTGACTCTTCTGACCGGCTTGCTCGATACCCTGGATGGCGCTCTTGCCAGAGAGCTGGATCAGTCTCACCGCTTCGGCGCCTTTCTCGATTCCGTACTGGATCGTTATACCGAGCTTTTCATAATTATTGGGCTATGGTGTTATTTTTACCGCCAGGGAGTAGCCGATGCCATAGTCAGCCTGACATTGATATTCCTGGTGTTCGGTTCCATCATGGTCAGTTACACGCGGGCAAGGGCGGAAGGACTCGGCGAACGCTGCCTTGTGGGACTGTTTCAGCGCGGGGAGAGAATCATCTTTCTGGGTGTTCTTGGAATGGTAAACACGTTTCTTAATATGAGCGTCAAGCCCGGTGACGGGTCATTACTGGGTAAAGATGCAATTATTGTGATAACCTTGATTGTCCTTGCCGTAGGGACAAACTTAACCGCGCTGTGGCGCTTTTTTCATGTCTTAAATAAGCTGGCCGAGCCCGAAAACAAGTAATACTGCTTTCTCGCCACGCATCCCACGACAGCAGACCTCGAAAATTTTCTCTTGTTTAGTGGAAAAAGGTGCAGTATTCTGGTTCGAGTCTGACTATGATGATACCATGCCGCGAGCCTGCCGGGCACGGGGCTCCGAGCGGTTTTTGACACAGGTGATGGGTTATGCCCAAGATAAGCCTTGATTACATAATTCAAAGGGTCAGAAAAAAGAAGGAAGACTACCGGAAATACAACTTCGAAAGACTCCAGGAGGAGGCTTTCGCCACCTTTTTTGACCTTGCCCAGGAGTATACCAGCCTCGAGGCGCTATACCTGATAAGTGTTGCCGTGCCGAAAATCTTCTTTGGTCTGGAATCAAAACTTTACCTGGTGGAAGAAGATAACGTGGTCAAGCTGATTTGCACCAGCGAAGACGGTATAGTCAGTGATTCCCGCGGCCAAGCGGAGCAGATCGATGTTACTGATTCTTATTACAGGCAAGGCGACTCTTTTATTTTCCCGATAAGAGGAAACAGGGCTCTGAGAAAAAGAGTTCCGTTCCACGTTCCTAACCAGATCCTTGGAGTGTTCCAGATTATTTCCGGAAGCGAGCTCAACGAGCACTGGCTTTTTTTCTTTGAAAAATATACCAACAGGATCGGTTATAACCTGCATCAGAAGATGCTCATTCAGCAAAATATCGAACACATCAAGTTTATTAACCGTCTCGTTGCCGACATAGAACACAACGTGATCAGTCCAAACCTGTATTACAAGCTCTTCTTTCGCCGTCTCGACAAAATTATAAAAAACCTGGATGAATTAATGGTTGATTTTCAAGAAACCAGGAAGCTGAAAGAAAAATCTCCTGATGAACTGGAAACAAAGTGCCGAGAGCTGGAAAAGAGGTTCGGTGAAAATATTGATGAACTGCGTTCCCGGGCGGAAGAGATCAAGAAGCACTATGAGCACATGAGCCTTTTCCTGGAAACGCTTTTCAGGCGGGAACATTTCGTTAAAGGCACTTATGTATTAAGGGAACAACCATGTAATTTCAAGCGCGAAATCCTGGAGCCGGTTTTGAGCAGGTATCTTCCCAAGTTTAAAGAAAGGGGGATTGTTATTGAAAATCTTCTTGAAGATGTCCCCGATGACGAGATAGAACTCGTGGTGGACAAGGGACTTATTTCCCAGGTCTTCGATAATTACTTTTCCAATGCGGTGAAATACACACGGGAAATCGTGGATTATCTCGGTCACAGGGTAAAATTCGTTTCCTGCGGGCGCAGGGTGCTGAAAGATTACTTTGGCAAAAATATCGATGGCGTGCAGTTCACGGTGTTTACCACAGGTCCCCCCCTTTC
>JALXAI010000186.1 GCA_026992215.1 Desulfobacterales bacterium
CGCTTGCTCGGATCTGACTTAACCTTCTTGTAGAGTTCTTCGTAGGAGTCACACTTGAGTTCCTCGAGAAGTTTTGAGAACCTGTTTTCAATCAGGTAAGTCTTCTTCTCATCAAGAACAATACCCGAGATGTCTTTGATCCATTTGGTAATTAGCTTTAGTTCCCGAGGTGTAATTTTAACTTTTGACATATCAGAAATATCGCGAGCGGCCTTCTATTTGATTGTTTTTACAATTTCGTCGGCTATCCTGTCGAGAGGGGCAACAACGTCGGCTATCCCTTCCTCGATAGGTTTTTTGGGCATACCGAAAACAACACAGGTTTCCTCGTTCTGGGCTATCACCGTCGCGCCGAAACGCTTCATCAGTTTCAGACCCAGAGTTCCGTCAGAGCCCATCCCCGTCATGATTACACCGGTTGCCCGGTCTTTAAACGCGTGTGCTACGGATCTGAAGAGGTAATCGGCGGAGGGTTTACAATTGTTTTCCGGGGGATCATCGGTAATTTTTATAAGCCCTTTTTTATTTCCCATTGTTACGGCAATCTTCATTTGCTTTCCGCCCGGAGCAATATAAACGGTATCCGGTTCTATGGGCATTTTGTCCTGGGCTTCCACCACTTTCAACTTACTTTTCGCGTCGAGGTTTTTCGCGAGGCACTCCGTAAAGAGAGGGGGCATGTGCTGGACTATAAGAACGGGGACTCCAATTTTCCGAGGAAGCCTTGGAATGACCTCCGCAAGAGCGTTGGGACCTCCCGTGGATACTCCGATGGCTATTATTTCAGATTTGATACCTTTTTTCCTTTCCCGGGGCACTGCTGCACCTTCACTTCCGGGGGCGGCTCTGTCCCTCCTCACTTGATCAGATTTGCGAGTGCTTCCGCGCGAGAGAAGTTTTTTGATTCTTCTTTTGCTTGCGAAAGCATTAATGATTGGAGATATTGCATCTTTTATGGCCTTTTTGTTTTCCTCCATAGACCCGGATTCGGGTTTGGGGATGAAGTAAAAAGCACCGAGTTCCAGCGCTTTCATGGTGGTTTCCGCGCCTCTCTGAGTCAGGGTACTAACCATGATGGTTCCCACGTCGAGCTGGCGGTTCCTGAGTTCTTCAAGAACCTCGAGCCCGTTCATTTCAGGCATCTCGACATCAAGGGTTATAAGATCCGGTTTCAATTTTTCTATCATGGACAGCGCAATCTTACCGTTCTGAGCTGTCCCGATAACCTTAACACCCGGGATTTCCTTGAGAACATCGCTTACGATTTTCCTGTAAATTATAGTGTCATCAACTACCAGTACCTTTATTGGTGTTAAATCCGCCATTTCATCATCCCTTTGTATCTAGTTTTGATCCTCGTCTTTCAACGCTTCATTCAGGTCCAGGATGCCCACGAGAACCTTTTCATCCTTAAGAACCCCCTCAAAAAAAGTGCCCTGTATTTCTTCCAGGTTGGCCGGTGCAGGTTCTATCTTGTTTACGTCGACTTCGACCACGTCCCCGATTTTGTCCACGAGCAATCCGACGTTTTCGTTTTGGTAATTAATTATGATATTTCTGCTTTCGTGCGTGATTTGCGCCGGGGACAGCCCGAGCTTTCTTCCCAGATCTATTATCGTGACTATCTCGCCTCGCAGGTTTAAAACTCCCAGGACGTAGTCGGGCGCCTGCGGCACCCTGGTCATCTCTATGATCTTATTTATTTCCTGGATACTTCTTATATCAATCCCGCAAAGGGCGTCGCCAAGGTAAAAGGTAGCAAGCTCGCTAATCTTGTTTTCGCTCGCTCCCGTGTTTTTCTTTTCCATGCACTAACCTCTTTTTAAATCGTTGTTCCCGCTGATTTCGGGAAGCTGATCTCAGGTTTTATATTTTTCAACCAGCGATATGAGTTCCTCAGCCTGATCCTTCAGGCCTTCTGCGCTCTGTTTAACCTGCTGGCAGCTTTCACTCATCTGGCTCGCCGCCTGGTTTAC
>JALXAI010000187.1 GCA_026992215.1 Desulfobacterales bacterium
TTTTTTGTCTATTCCCATTTTTTTTCTCAGTTTTCCCATTCAACGTTCATCTCCACGGTAAACCACAAAAAGAAAAAGCGAGGGAGGGGACTTGTTATAATTAACCTTACTTAACTATCCCTTTACTCTTTTAAGTTCAACCTTTACCCGGTTCTGTGCGTTGGGGCACTCCCATACGATAGTATCCGGACCGACCCCGCCAGGGGCGGACCTCAGACTTCGAAAGGAATTTTGCCTCCCATTTGCAGCAAAGATATCCAGTTAAAAATGTTGCGGTAAAAATATACGCAAAAGTCATCGCACCCGTGGATACCCGGCTCGAGCTCACCGCCCTCCTCCATACTGATGGTACAATTACCCTACATGTCAACAACTTTACTTTTAACTTGCTCACCGAATTTCGGCTAACTTACTGCCATTTGTTCCTCCCGTCCCTAGTAAAATTAATCCGGGAAGACCCGGGAATAAAACAATTCCCTGTTCTGAAAGTATGATCTTATAAGCCCTTTTTTTTGAAGAGCGGCAATAGTCTTAAGGACGTGATTCGGACTGGCGTGTAATCCTTTCGACAGGTCCGCGAGGGTACACGGGCGCCGAGAAAGAACCGCAAGCAGTGCTTCTTCACTGATTATCCGTGCTTTTTCCCGTGGAATGTCCGTGCTGGGTACAATTACTTCGCAATTACTTCCCAAAAAACAACGTATCCGCTGCATTGTATTATCCCCGACAGGTTTCACGAATGATTCTGCGGGAGGCCTGACTGCCGTATTCAGCTGAGTCTTGTCAGGACGTATTTTATCAATTGCAAGTTTTAGACTCTTCATCGGACTATCCGCAGTATTGATTCCTTCCACCAGGAATATTTCAAGCCATATGGCTCCGTGGAACTTTTTTCTGAAATTGATCATGCCCTGAATGATATCTTCTACGTCCAGTGCGTCATGAGGGCGATTTATTGCTCGGAATGTTGCGCTGTCTGCGGCATCGAGAGATGGCAGGATGACATCGGCGGCAAGGAGTTCCTCTCTGACTTCTTGATCCCCTAACAGGCTGGCATTGGTCAAAACGGCCACAGGGCAATCCGTTTGTTTTTTTATACTTCTGATAATAATTCCGATATCTGAATTGAGCACAGGTTCGCCTGATCCTGCCAGTGTTATGAAATCAGGTTTTGGCACGTGTTTAAGGGCTTCAAATAGGTTTCCGAGTATTTCCTCTGCCGGAACGTACCTTTTTCTCTCGATGGTTTTCCTGTTCGTTCTGCCCAGCTGGCAGTAGATGCAGTCAAAATTACAGGTTTTGTATGGCACAAGGTCAACGCCAAGCGATAGCCCAAGCCTGCGGGATGGGACGGGACCGTATATGTGTTTCAATCTGGTGGTCATTTCCTGAATCTCGACAGTTCTTTTAACTCTTGCACGGTTAATCTTGCATGGTAAGGTTGCTCCAAAACGGGGCTATTTCCAGTCATAATGAAAAATATCCTACGACGCTTTGACCCTTCGACAGGCTCAGGGCAGCGCCCTTCGACAGGCTCAGGGCAGCACCCTTCGACGGGCTCAGGGCAGCGCAAGCTCAGGGCGCTGCAGGCGCAGTGCAACGCAGGAAGGGCTCCATGCCATGGTATAGTGGCTGCAGCCCACTGATGGGTTCGCTGCTCCTGATGTGCATACCCGCAAACCCTTGTGCCCCGTTTTGCGATGTAACCGGATACTGGCTTATTTCTCTTCACAACAGGTACCTGCACCGCCAAACCGGCGTCATGTACCTCTCAAATCATAAAATTCTTTACTTTGTCCGGTTAACAATTTAATAACGATATGCGATTATTGCAAGGAGAGAGTGGAAATTTCTATCTGGCTTTTAGGAGTAGGTATGAGCATCAGGTTAATAGATAGCCATACTCACCTCGATATGCCTCAATTGAGGAAAGACATAAAAAAGGTGATCGAAAGAGCGCACGCTTCCGGTG
>JALXAI010000188.1 GCA_026992215.1 Desulfobacterales bacterium
TTAATACCTACCAGACCGTTGCTTACCAGGTTTTCTCATTTTTGTTTTTTCTCATTCTGGTCTCGCTTCTTTTCAGTGTCTATTATCCCCTGGATGTCTCGGTAAAGCGACGCGTATCAAAATACGCTACCGTGGGGTCACCACTTAAGTACAAAATTATCGTCAAGAACAACAGTCCCAGGAAACAGGTCGGTCTTTTCATAAGGGACGTCACTTCGGATCCCGCTCCTACCTACCGGGAATTTGTCGAGGGGAACGTGCCCGGCGAAGAAAAACGAAACTGGCTGGACAGATTGCTGGGGTATCCCAAGTGGCTGGGACTAACGGCAAGAAACATCAAGGCCAGAACAACGGAAGTGCCCATGCGTCCCATCTCCCCGGGGGTAGAAATCGAGCAGCAAATGGAACTAACACCCATAAGAAGGGGATACCTGACCCTTGCCTCGGTATGCATTACGCGACCGGACCCTTTCGGCCTTTTTAAAGCTACCAGATCCATTCACCTGCCGGATACCATCCTTGTCTTACCCAGGTTGTACCCGGTGCCGTCTTTGGAGCTTCCCAGGGGAGCAAGGTATCAACCCGGGGGAATGAAGCTGGCGACTTCCGTTGGTGAATCAGAGGAATTTATTTCGCTGAGGGATTACCAACTTGGAGACTCCTTGAGGCGCATACACTGGAGAAGCTGGGCAAAGGTAGGAAAGCCAGTGGTAAAGGAATACCAGGATGAATACTTTGTCAGACACGCCATTGTTCTTGATACCTTTGCCGGCACGGACTACTCGGAAGAATTTGAAGAAGCGGTATCCGTGACTTCATCCATTGCCCTCGCTTACAAAGCAGGAGACGCCATCCTGGATCTCATGTTCGTAGGTCCCAGGGTGTACTGTTTCACCACCGGCCGCGGAATATCCCGGGTCGAAAAAATCCTGCAGATACTGGCTACCGTTCAGACTTGCACGGACAGCCCCTTCAGCGTTCTCAAGAACTCGATTCTAAACAGGGTATCTATAATGAGCAGCTGTATTTGCGTGTTTATCCGCTGGGACGACGAAAGAAAAGACCTGGTCGAGCAATTGACAAAATACAATATTCCCACCATGGTCTTCGTCATCATACCGGAACACTCAGGCACAAAACCTGAACCGGGGGCTTTTGAAAAAGGAATAGAAAACTTCTACTACCTGGAAACAGGCAAGATCGAAGAAGGTCTCATGAGATTATGAACACGCCTTTCTTTTTGCTTGGTGCAACGATAATTTTCTGGGGATGGCAGGTTCAAATACCCTTCATTGCAACCATCATGGCATTGCTGGTCGAAGGGACCCGCTTCCTTTCCTGGAAATGTGATTTCAGCACAAGGGATTTCAGTTATATTTCGGATTTCTGCAGTATCCTGCTGGTTGCAATGGTGATTTACATTTTCGCATCCAGCACATCTGCCAGGACACTGCTCCTGATAATAAAGTGGTTACCACTGCCCTTATACCCGCTCGTATTTTTTCAGTCATTAAGCACGTCCTCCGGGATAGAACTCGGTGCGCTCCTATGGATCTACAGGAAAAGCAGGAACAACAAGCCGGAGATACTGAAAAGGCAGATAGATCTAACATATCCTTACATGACGGTTTGCATACTTGCAGCAAGCGTTGCCAATAACAGGTCGATTGCTTTTTATGCCGGCGTCTGCATCATAATCGCCTGGGCATTGATGTCGTTCAGATCCAGAAGGTACTCCCTTGGCTCGTGGCTATCTTTGATACTGCTCGCCGCATTTCTCGGATATATCGGGCACTTAAGTCTACACTACCTTCAAAAACAGCTGGAAGAAACTTTTACCCGCTGGCTCACCGAACTAATAGGCATAGGAACCGACCCGTACGAAAGCACCACTTCCCTCGGTGATATCATAGAACTCAAGCACTCGAGCAAGATAATTGCCAGGGTAAAACCGGGACACGGGAACAAGG
>JALXAI010000189.1 GCA_026992215.1 Desulfobacterales bacterium
CCATAATAGAAGGCCACGAAACCCATACGCGAACTTTCGCCGTAAGGTTTGACCTGGCCAATTTACCCTGCGAGTGTTCGACTGATGTGAAGGCTGCTGAAGGATCGTTTATAAATATCCCGGTAACACAGGTAGTGGTATATGGCTGGTACGACAACGAATTGGGCAGTTATACCAACATGCTGGGAGACAGAACGGTAAGCGTGGCAGAATTGATGTAAAACATTTGACGATGTTTTTGGGCCGGGTCGCTTGATTGTTCAGATTTAAGATTTATTATTTAATGAGACGGGGCTCGATCTTTTTATTAATACTCAAGTTTACGAACAAGGGGGTAAAGTTATGGCGCTAAAGGTTGGAATAAACGGATTTGGTCGTATTGGAAGGACTTTGTTTAAGATAATCTTTGATAGAGGCGAAGACATCGAAGTTGTGGCCATCAACGACCTCGGCAACATAAATGATCTGGCTCACCTGTTGAAATATGATTCCGTGCACGGAGTCTGGCAGAGAGATATTGAAGTAAAGGGAGAATCAATTTTTGTTGATGGTAAAGAGCTTAAATGCCTTTCTGTACCGAATCTTGAGCAATTGCCGTGGCACGAGCTTGGTGTTCAGATCGTTTTTGAAGCCACCGGGCTTTTCCGTGACAGGGCGTCGGCTCAAAAGCACATCGATGCGGGAGCACAGAAGGTAATTGTGACCGCTCCCGGTAAGGGGCTCGACGCAACATTTGTGATCGGGGTAAATGACGAGGAATACGACCCCAGGAATCATCATATCGTCTCCAACGCTTCCTGCACTACAAATTGCCTTGCCCCGGTTGTTCGTGTTTTGCACGATAATTTCATCGTAGAACGAGGCTTGATGACAACGGTTCATTCCTATACCATGGATCAGAGACTTCTGGATGCCCTTCATAAAGACTTGCGAAGATCGAGAGCGGCCGCTATTTCCATGATTCCTACCACCACCGGAGCGGCTGTAGCCGTGACAGAAGTTATCCCCGAATTAAAAGGCAAGCTGAACGGTATGGCAATCCGTGTTCCGACTCCGAACGTATCCCTGGTGGATTTCGTTTGCCAGGTGGACAAGGATGTTACCGAAGAGGAAATTAACGCTGCCTTGAAAGAAGCTTCTGAAACACGCCTCAAAGGAATCCTTTACTATTCTACCGAACCTCTTGTTTCCGTTGATTATAATCACAGTCCATATTCGTCGATTGTTGATGCCGCACTGACTTCCGTTGTCGATAAAAGGCTGGTAAAAGTACTTTCCTGGTACGATAACGAGTACGGTTATTCTAACAGGCTCGCAGACCTTGCGCTGTTGATGGCTAAGCATTTCTGATGCAGGGCGGAAAATATTAGTACCCTACAACTTTTCCCGGGTGTTGAGCGAGCGGGGCTGTAGCTTCGTTCGCAGTAGTGAGAACCATAAATTTGATGGTGGAATGTCTCCGAGACCTGCTCCTTGCAGGTCCGGACCAGAAGAATTCACTGCCGGGTCTTTTTGAACACGCGGGGGCACATGAAAATCTCAGTATCGATGTTAGTTTTTTCCAATTGCTTTTAAAAGGGCTCACCAGGTTTGCGCCATACAAATCCGGTGGGTTACGAGGGCAGTTTAAGAAGGCAGACACAGATAAAGCGTTTATCTGAGGTTTAAGGGAGGGAGTGCTATGCGATATATAGACGAAATTGATGTTTCGGGAAAAAGGCTGTTTATCAGGGTAGATTTCAATGTACCCCTGGATGAGGATCAAAATATTACCGACGATAACAGGATCGGGGCTGCGTTACCCACAATCGAGTTCGCTCTTCAAAAAGGAGCGTCCGTGATACTGGCATCGCACCTCGGCAGACCCAAAGGGCAGAGAAACCCGAAGTTCAGCATGAAACCCGTGGCAAGAAGATTGGGAGAATTGTTAAAAAAAGACGTTAAGCTTGCTCCAGATTGTAT
>JALXAI010000190.1:0-5686 GCA_026992215.1 Desulfobacterales bacterium
TAATGATACTGATAAGTTCATCAAAAGGGTGACCCACTTTAAAAATAATTTTCAGCCGCTCCCTGGGAAAATGAGCTGAAAGAATTTCCTTTTCGAGCAGTTCTCGACGTTCCTTCTCAACACCCCTGATATAATCTTCGGGGTCCACCCTGTATCCCATGGATTCGATTGTCCCGAGGGCCTGGACATCCCTGATATTGATTATATTCGCGACTATCAGTTCGGAACCCAGGCTGGTAGCAAGGGTGGCGGCGTAGTCAAAGACTCCCTTGGATCTTTCCGAAAAACACAAAGCAGCCAGAATTTTATCTATTTTTGTCATTTCACACTCTCTACTTTTTCTTGGTTTCCAGGTCTCTTACGGGAAGAGCCCTGTAATGTCTCTTGTGCACCATTCGATCAGTGTAATCGTAGCCCCTTCTGAAATTGAAGACCCGGGCTGTTATGCTTCTTTTCTCGCCGGACCAGACCCAACCGCAACTGAGCTTAATGTCGGGGACTACTTTGACCCACTGTCCACAGTCTGTTTCGTAACCTTTATAATCTTTGTCCCTGACATACAGGCTTCTTAGCTCATCCAGGGTGGGCATTCTCCAGTTATCATACTTGCCCAGGAGCTGCGGAGGTCCAAGCTTGCAGTACCTCTGGGCTCCTTTCCAATCGATGTCGCCCTGGTTATCGTATTTCGCCCACATGACTCCCAGCTTGTGATCGGTAACAGTTCCGTCACCATTGTCAGTGAATCGTTCTCCGGCCAGAGACGTTCCGATAACTAGGCCCACAACCACGGTCATAATAACAGAAACACAAATAACAAAAATTTTCCTATTCATGGTTAATCCCCGTTGTTTAAGCTACGTTAGTGGTCAAGCGCAATATGTACAGGGGTGCTATGCCCCCACCGGAGCCGCGGCTCCCTTGGGTATCCTGAATCTCTGAAGCAGATAAATGGTTCCCCACAGCGCGAGTCCGACTGGATACATCCAGTACCTCTGACTGTGAGGCAGATGAACCAGATGGGCGATAAGGTCCGGCCGCATCATGATCAGGGTAACTCCAAGGAGCAACGGGATTTCCCATATCTTATTTTTAGTTATGAACCATCCCTGCGTAGCCGAGGCAAATGCGAAGTTTCCGATACAGGTCATGGCAAAAATAAGAATTCCCTGGGGCCAGCTGTTTATATTGTGCAGTATCAGGTCGCTGTTGAATATGAACATGAAAGGCAGAATGGCAGTTCGTATGTCGTACATGAAGCCCTGAATACCGGTAGGTATCGGATCTGACTTGGCAATAGCCGCGGCAGCGTATGCCGCAAGTCCCACAGGAGGGGTGTCATCTGCAAGGATACCGAAATAGAAGCAGAACAGATGAGCAGCCATGAGCGGAACCATGAATCCGTAGCTGGCGCCAATGGTGACGATGGCAGGCGCAGTCAATGAAGCCATTACTATGTAAGTGGCGGTAGTGGGCAGTCCCATTCCGATTATCAGACTTGCCACCGCGGTAACTACCAGCATTATGTAAATGTTCCCACCGGAGATAGTGTCAATGATCTGAGTAATCAATCCTCCGAGGCCCATGGCCACGACACCAACGATAATACCTGCCGCCGCGGTAGCCAGTGCAACGGCGACCATGTTCCTTCCGCCTGCAGCAAAGGCGGAAAATATGTCCACGATTCCACGCTTGAAGGCCGGTAAAATTGGTTCCTTGTTTCTGTAAGCTCTTATCGGGTGCTGAAGTATCATTATTAACAGCAGTACCCAGATCGCGTTAAACGCTGAAGCTTCAGCAGAATGGCGCAGAACCATAAGCTGGTACAACAGGAAAAACAGTGGAATAAGGTAGTGAAGTCCGCTTACGAGAGTCTTGAAGAACTCCGGAAGCTCACTTTTCGGAAGTCCTTTCAAACCGAGTTTGGATGCTTCAATGTGGGTAATGTAAAGCAACGCGGCGTAAGAAGCGAAAGCAGGTATCGCGGCAGCCTTGACAACTGCAATGTAAGGCACGTTCACGTATTCGGCAATGATGAAAGCCGCGGCACCCATAATTGGCGGGGCAATCTGTCCGTCGGTACTGGCTGCAACCTCCACTGCCGCAGCTTTTTTGGGAGGATATCCCACCTTTTTCATCAACGGGATTGTGAAGGTACCCGTGGTTACGATATTGGCTATACTTGATCCGGAAACGAGCCCCGTCAGACCGCTGCCGAGAACAGCAGCTTTGGCAGGCCCCCCCTTGAATCTGCCCAGCAGGCTCAACGCAAGGTTAATGAAGTATTTCCCTGCTCCCGCACGATCCAGCATGGCGCCGAAAAGGACGTACAGAAACACGATTGTGGCAGATACATCAAGAGGGATTCCATAGATACCCTCGGTGGACATGGTCATCTGGCCCACGTAGCGGTTAAGCGAAACACCCTTAAAAGCTATAACATCGGGCATGTAGGGGCCGAGAAAAGCATAGGCTGAAAAGAATATAGCGATGAGGGAGAGCGCGGGCCCGATAACCCTGCGGGAAGCCTCGAGGAGCAGCACCACCAGCAACAACCCTATAACAATGTCCCGGGTTATTGGTGCACCATACCTTGAGTTAATTCCAACGTAATCAATCGCTATGTACACGGCGGACAAGGCAGCGACGATTGCCACAATGTAGTCGAAAAAGGGAATCCTGTCGCGAGCCGATAAAAATTTCAGACCAAAACGCGTTTTTTTAAAAAAGGGATAATTCAAGAAGACAATCAGAAGAGCAAACCCGAGGTGAATGGCACGGACAAAAACAGCATTCAAAATCAACCAGCTGGCGATAGATAACTGGAACAGGCACCATATGACCGCAATAGTCGGCACCACCCACTTATCGGGTCCCCTTGGTTTTCTTGATATTCCTTCTTCTTCTTCGGCTAATTTTTTAGCTAACTCTATACCTTCATCTTTATGTTTATTTTCTGGACTACTCACTTATATCACCTTTTTATAAATCAAAGTTTTCCCGATCTTTTTTACCCTGCAGATCAGCTGGCCAATACAAAATACTCCTGGCATTCCTTTGGCCGGAACCGATCCGAATACATGATGTTAGTGGTACCCACTGCCAGGTTTATTTGACCTGGCTTTTGCACCGGACGATCACCGTGGTGTCCATGATCGCCTGTAAATTATTATTCGAGAGGAGCACTCACAATCTTTTAACTTAATTTTTTCTCGATAGGGAACAACCAGAGCACGGGCAAAGCGAAGTCGAAGCAGCAAAAAATGAGAATAGATAACGAAGGATGTGGCATGGATATGCTCACATCCTTCGTTCCGGTAACAGGTTATTGTTTCTTAATGTACTTAATCAGGCCGGATTCCTTGTAGTACTTCAAGGCACCCGGATGAAACGGAGCAGTTAAACCTTCGAGCATGGACTGCTTGGTCAGTATCGAATATGCCGGGTGAAGCGTTTTGAAGTAGTCGAAGTTTTCGAAAACTTCTTTTGTAATGGCGTACACCACGTTGTCAGGAACCTTGGCAGAGGTGACGAACGTTGCTTTCACACCAAAAGTGGGAACGTCTTCCTTGTTCGTGGCGTTGGGGTAGAATTTAATGGGGATTACCGCCTTTGCATAATAGGGGTATTTTTTGAGCAGCTTGTCAAGGCCGGTAATAGGCACGAAATGAACCTTCCTTTTGCCCGCGGTGGCCTCTTTGATAGCACCACTTGGATGACCTACGGTGTAAAAGAAAGCATCAATTCTGCCATCCTGCAGAAGACCGGGAGCTTCTGCAGCCTTGGCACTCTCTGCCTTGATGTCTTTTTTCCAGTCAATACCGGCATTTTCAAGCGCATCGATGGCATTCTGACGCTGTCCGGAACCGGGGTTACCGATGTTAACCCTCTTGCCTCTCAGGTCCTGGATCGTCTTGATACCGGCATCATCCGCAGCGACCAGCGTTACGGATTCGGGATGTATGCTGAAAACCGACCTCAGATCTTTCTGGGGACCCTTGTCCTTCCACTCGGCCAGCCCGTTCCAGGCCTGGTACTGACGATCCGACTGGCAGATTCCGAAGTCAAGATCGCCAGCTATAACAGCGTTGATGTTAAATACCGATCCACCTGTCGATTCAACGGTGCACCTGATTCCGTATACATCTCTTTTCTTGTTTACAATCTTGGCAATTGCACCACCGGTGGGGTAGTAAACACCCGTGATCCCGCCTGTTCCTATGGTAACAAAAATTGTCTTAGACTGTGCTTGATGCGGGACAAATATGGTTACAAATAAAAATCCCAAAGCAACCAGCACTGCTAAAAAGCCTCTTCTTTTCATCCTAAATCCTCCTCACCTTTTAAAGTTAATAATCCTCCGTTGAAAAATTTGTGGGGTAACTTAGGAGGTAATTCTATTTATTGGCTTCTTTATGTCAATAGAAAAGTTAACCATCCAGTACAACGCAGCCAGAATCAAAACCCGTATCTTTATTCATGGTTGCTTTCCTTAGTGCGTGCTCACAACGCTGGTTTTCCGGTCAGTGATGAACATTTTCACGCAAACCCGCTCTGCTTAAAAGTCATTGTTCCGCTGGCACAGAAGCGTTGTATCTTTAGAATACTTACTTTAAGACATGTAACGTTTTAGCATGTCATAATTCTCGTGCTGTGATTTGTCCGTTTTTAGTCCGCCAAGGGCGGATTTACAACCCTGAGTTACGTTTTAAGTTTTAAGTGTTAAGTTTTAAGTAAGAACAGCTTGCCGCAACGCGGCAGAGCTCATTTCTGCAATCGCCGGGCGCCGATTGGAGAAATGAAAAAATTTTTCTTTGCGTCCTTTGCTTGCCCTGTTAAATCCCATTGGGCTATTTAACCGGGGCGTCTTTGCGGTTTCAAAGCAAAGCGGTGTCCTGAGCCTGCCGAAGGGTCGTATCCTAAACTTTGGTTGCGGCTCCGCTGCCTTGGCTTTTGACCTTCAAAAAAATCTTCTGACTCCACTGGCCAGGAACTGAGGACCTATGGTTGGATACCCGGCTCCGGCTGGTCCACCAATCCGCTCTTTGTCAAAATATTTTGGAAGTGACGAGTAACAAGTGACAAGTGATAAGGTTCGTTACTTGTTATTCGCTATACGTTAATCGGATGCTATCATCCGGTGCTCTGTCGAAGAGGTGATTGAGTCCCACCTTTAATCTTGTCTGCCTCTACGACTACTTGGGAAACTGCCAGGTACAGGTAGAGACCATTACCAACAACCTCAGGTTCCCGGGACAATACTACGACTCTGAGACCGGCCTCTACTACAACCTCAACCGCTACTACGATTCCACCACCGGAAGATACCTCCGTGCTGATCCGTTTAGCGCCGGCCTGAATCTCTACGCATACTGCTTTAACAATCCCCTGGGGCTAATCGATCCCCTGGGGTTGTGTGCGATAAGGAAGGTGGGGATATATCTCGGTGCTGGGTTTGGTGAAGAATCGGCTATCTGGTATGCGGAGAGGTATAATGAGACGGGAAATCCGATCTATTTTGTCGGTGGTCTTTTTGCATCCCTCTGGACGCCCGATACTTGGCTACAGACGACAATTGCGATAACAACGATTCCGGCTGCCGCGGAAAAGATAGCTGCCGCAGGTCTTAAATCAGCTTTTTCAGCCGGGCGTGCTGCCTTAGGGGAGGTAGTCGAACAGGGCCTTGGGA
>JALXAI010000190.1:5696-6836 GCA_026992215.1 Desulfobacterales bacterium
GTACCGCATGGACTTTCATAAAAAGAGATGAAGAGTGGTAAGTCCACGGTGTCTCTTTAAACATCGTGCTAAACACTGCCAAGAGCAACGATACCAGCTGCTGGTCTCAAGTCCCTCTCTTCAGCCGGGCGTGCTGCCTTAGGGGAGGTAGTCGAACAGGGCCTTGGGATACCGGTTCCGGGGAGGGGGAGATTTCTTAGAAGAAGCGGAGGTGAAATCCTCGAAGGCGCATCCTGGCATGAGGTTGAGGTTGTATCAAGGAAGACAACGGTTTTGGGTGAGAACATGATGGAGCGAGTTATCCCGTACGCGGAAAGGACAGGTTCAAGAACATTACCATTTGGTACCAGTGCAGAAGAATGGGCAAAAATGACTCCACGACAACGATGGAAACTTAATGATAGAATGTTGAGAATACGCATTAATGAGGGCGATAGTTTTGAATACAAAGGGCGTGACCCATACAGGGATCCAGCTTTGCGAAAACGATTTGATTTGACGGGAGCAGAACTTTTACGCTTAAAAGAAAGAGGTGTCCCATACAGAGTTGTTCCCCGAGACGAAGTCCAGCGTGTTCTGGGGAGGCCGTAATGACAACAAACAGGAAACAACTTTTATGCCCATTTTTTCCAAAAATTAGTAAGAAGGTATTAGGAGATTTTTTCCAGCAGCGTGGATTTCAAACCCATGAAACGAGAGTTGGAGGTCTGTTTTTTCAGAAAGGTGACGTATTTGTTGAGGTTAGTTACGATCCGGAGACGTATCCCAGTTACTCACCTACCTTGATTATTGGTATTGGAAAAGATAAATTTGACAAATCTGGAGCTCCAGCGGGTGTACCTGTTTGGTATCTTCTTCCTGATGATAGCGACGTACGTCGTTATTCGTTTTGGAGGTTCAAGTCTGAACAAGATTTGGAGAAAATTATGGACAAAATCTTAAATCAGATAGTGAAATTGTACTTGGAACCTTTGTGGGAAAATGTTGCCTTGCTGAAAAGTAAGGTATCGAACTTCAAAGCGAGTATCGGTATATTGAACGATCATTAATGCGAGGGGCAGCTGAAATGTAGTAGTTAATCGGTGCCGATGCTAACACTTCCCATTACAACAAGGAAAGCCTCATGAATCACCCCACTGC
>JALXAI010000191.1 GCA_026992215.1 Desulfobacterales bacterium
AAAAGGCGAAGGCCGAGGTCTGATGATGAGATAAGGAGAGGAATTTTTATCTTACCCAACCTTTTTACCACGGCAAACTTGTTCAGCGGTTTTTTCGGTTTGATTGCCGCGGTACAGGGGAAGTTTAACGTAGCCGCCATAGCCATCCTGGTTTCGTGCACGTTTGACATACTGGACGGCAAGGTGGCAAGGTTGACCAAGTCGAGCAGCCGATTCGGGGTGGAATATGATTCGCTGGCCGACCTGGTTGCCTTCGGAGTGACGCCTGCGATCCTGATGTACCTGTGGACCCTGAAACCCTTTGGTCGTATCGGGTGGTCTGCAGCCTTTTTCTTCGTGGCGTGTGGAGCCCTCAGGCTGGCACGTTTTAACGTCCAGGTGGACTCCGTGCAAAAGAAGTATTTCGTGGGACTGCCAATTCCGGGGGCGGCCTGCATGGTGGCTACCACTGTTTTGATTTTTTACCATTTTGACATCATGCCCCCCCTTAAATCGTACATGTTGCTTCTTGCCACTTTTGGACTCGGTTTTCTCATGATAAGCAGCATTAAGTACAACAGTTTCAAGGATTCCGATCTTTTCAGAAGAAAACCTTTCCAGTCACTGCTTTTGATGGTCTTTCTCTTCACCATCATTGCTGCGAGACCATCAGTAATGCTCTTTTCTCTGATGCTGCTCTACACGCTCTCCGGCCCCGCAAGATCAGCCTTCGGGTTACGAAAAAGGCTTCACGAAAAGTTGAGCCCGGCAAGAACCGACGAGTCCGCGTCCAAGAAGGATTCGGTTACATCCGTGGAATAGTAAAGAAAAAAGAAATGGTGTTCTTATGGGAATGACAATCACCGAGAAAATCATCGCTGCTCACAGCGACAGAGAATCAGTTTCCCCCGGCGAAATAGTGGACTGCAGGATCGACCTTGCCCTGGCGAACGACATAACGGCGCCTCTTTCCATTGAAACCTTTGAAAAGTCAGGAGCAAGCAAGGTTTTCGATCCTTCCAGGATTGCCTTGATACCGGACCATTTTGCACCCAACAAGGATATTCACTCGGCAATTCAATGCCAGATGATGCGGGAATTTGCCTACAGGCATGACCTCGAACTCTACTTTGAAATCGGAAGAATGGGAATTGAGCACGCCCTTCTGCCCGAACAGGGGCTTGTGCTTCCCGGAGACGTGGTAATCGGAGCAGATAGCCATACCTGCACCTACGGTGCCCTGGGGGCATTTTCCACTGGGGTGGGCAGCACCGACCTCGCCGCCGCCTGGATTACCGGGCGTATATGGTTCAAGGTGCCGAAGAGCCTTAAATTTGAGTACAGCGGGAAATTGCGCCCGTGGGTGGGAGGAAAAGACTTAATTCTTTATACCATAGGAAAGATCGGCGTGGACGGAGCCCGTTACTGTGCCATGGAATTTAGCGGTGATACTGTTTCTTCCCTTTCCATGGATGACCGATTTACAATGGCAAACATGGCCATCGAAGCCGGCGCCAAAAACGGCATCTTTGTCCCTGACGCGGTCACCGAGAAATACGTTAAGGAAAGGGCAAGAAGGGACTACACCATATATTCCGGTGACCCTGATGCGTCATATGAAAAGGTATACAGGTTCGATGTGAGCGATCTGGCGCCCCAGGTGGCTTTGCCCCATCTCCCCGAAAACGTGAAGCCCGTTGACGAAATCGAGGAGATCCGAATTGACCAGGTTGTTATCGGCTCCTGCACCAACGGAAGGCTCAATGACCTCAGAACGGCGGCAGAGGTGCTTGACGGCAGAAAAGTGGATCCTCGCGTGCGATGCATAATCATACCCGCGACTCAGGGTATATACAAGCAGGCATTGCGTGAAGGACTCATTGAAACCTTTATAGACGCCCAGGCGATAGTGAGCACTCCAACCTGTGGTCCCTGCCTGGGAGGGCACATGGGAATTCTGGCTCCCGGCGAGCGAGCG
>JALXAI010000192.1 GCA_026992215.1 Desulfobacterales bacterium
GAATATTGAGTCACAAGAGGTTACGGGTCTATCGAAATGCTGTGGATGCTGCTTTAAATGACAACTGAAAAAGGACCTGCTGTGGCAACCGAAAATTGACCCACCCTTTGCTTAACATCCCAAATTTGACAATTCGGGGTATAAGCTGTTGGAAACGTTAGGTCCAAATTCCTGTTTCGTGACTTCATGCTATGGAATGACGCGCTGTCAATCTTCAATTCTTGGTTACCCCCTGTTCTTTGAACATCCGTTTTGCAAAAGATTGTTCATGAACCTGGAGCTTACTACCTATTCGCTGATAACCCTGCATTGACGGAGAAATCCGTTCATGGTCACAGTGGTTATGACGGGAGAAAAACTTCATGGTAAACCAACCCGGCCCATTCATTTTCCCGACCGAGCAAAATCTTGTCAAAAAACCGGGTATTCGGTATTATGATTGTTAACTCCTTTAACAGAGGTACCGGATCCAATGGACAAATACCCCATTACAAGACGGGGGTTTCAGAAATTGCTGGACGAGCTGATACACTTACGCCGGCGGGTTCGCCCCGAGATACTGGACGAACTGGCCGAATCAAGGAACTACGGCTATAAAATAGGAAACCAGCAGCTCATGTGGGCGCAGGAACGCCACGCGTTCGTTCAGGGGAAAATACGCGACCTGGAACGCAAACTGTCCCAGTGCGAAGTGGTGGTAGGGCAAAAACTTATTGCAAAGAAGGTTGCCTTTGGCACAAGAGCCCTGGTTTTAAACCTTGATACCAGGGAAACGGCGTGTTACCAGCTTGTCGGCCCTTTTGAATCTGATGTAAGTAACGGGAAAATATCGATTTGCTCGCCCATCGGACGCAGCTTGCTAGGGCGTACCGTGGGAGACATCGTGTCCGTTTACACTCCGGGGGGGCTTAGAACCTACAAAATCCTCGAAATTTACCTCGATTACCCGTAGATTACACGCTTTTGGATATCGAAGACAAAAAAAGGGTGATGCAGCCCGCTTCAGCCGCATCACCCGCAGCTAACGAGACTTTTGATTTTATCCGTTCATAAAGCTCTTCAGATGCTCCCGCCTTGTGGGATGCCTCAACTTGTTCAGGGCTTTCTTTTCAATCTGGCGAATTCTTTCCTTGGATACCTTGAAATCTTTACCAATCTGCTCAAGGGTGCGGGGTTTTTCTCCGTCCATGCCAAATCGCGCTCTCAGTATCTTTTCTTCTCTCGGATGCAACGATGCCAGTAGTGCTCGCGTAGCCTCGATAAGTTCCTTGCGCGCGTAGTCTTCCATCGGGGAATCAGAAGACTCGTCCTCGATGAAATCCGCCAGTCGCTGGCCGTCCTCGCCTATTGGCGTTTCAAGAGAAATCGGTCGAGCCGACATATTGAAAATCATTTTCACCTTATCCAGCGGCAGCTTGGAATGCTCTGCGATTTCCGCCGGAGTCGGTTCCCGGTTCAGCTCCTTCAACAGGTTGTGGTAAACCTTGAAAAACAGGTTTTTCATCTCAATAAAGTGGACAGGCAAACGTATGGTCCTGGTCTTGTCGTAAATGCTCCTTATAATGCTCTGCCTGATCCACCACGTCGCGTAAGTGCTGAAACGGTAACCCTTGCTGAAGTCATATCTGCCTACCGCCTTGATGAGCCCCATATTACCTTCCTGGATCAGGTCGTCAAAAGTCATACCACGTCCACGGTACTGCTTCGCAATGTTGAGAACAAGCCTCAAATTTCCCTGAATCAGCTTGTGCTTTGCAGACTCAATCCTTGCAATGTGTTTCTCCGCTTCAGAAAGAAGCTCACTGAAATAGCCGGGTTTCTCTTCCCGGGCAGCAGCTTCCCGTAAGGTTTTCATAATCAATGTCAAAAGCTTATCCCTGACTCCGGGGAATTTTTCAACATTCTTAATTATCTTCGATATCCTCTGCCAGAGTTTTTGCAGTTCGGGACTCCTGTCTCTATTGGCTTTAACGAGCTCCCGCAGAGCCTTTTCTCCCTCCATTATCTCCCTGGCAAGCTTCATTTCCTCCTCTGCGCTCAACAGAGGATAAGCCGCCACTTCTCTAAGATAGCAGCTAATATGGTCGTCTGCCGCCGTATCCTCTTCTTCCGCCAGAGAAAGAGAGGATACGGTTTCGCCAGGGATATCCTCCGGGAGAAACTCGTCGTTTTTGTCAGCCAGCAGTGAAGACGTCAAAAGCGCATACGCGTCTAGCATCTCTCCTCCTTCGGTGATGAAGGGAGCTTCTTTTCCGAAGGGTTCTCGTAATGTCCTGGAAGTTTTTTTCGGTCGTCCCCGCCTTTTCCTTCCCTTTGTTTCCGCAGCCGCTTTCATTGCTCACCTCTTATACCCTGCTTATATCTTTGAATAGATTAGATTATTGTAAAATTCTCATTATCTGTAGAATTAGACCCCTCGTCGCAGAAAATGTTCCGCAAAAATCTATCGTTTAAATAGGATTTGTCAAGCCCTCTAAAAATCTCACCAGATCAAGGAAATACCAACCTTCCCCCCGTTGCTTCTATCCACATCTACCTAAGGTATTTCTTCAGAAATTGAAGAAGAGCTACCCAGCAGCATAAAGATAAGGATGATAGAAGGCAAAATCAAGACATCTACCTGTGAGAACCTGCAGAATGGTACGCTATTGATAGGAACCTTTACAGTATCCGAGCCAGAATGCAACCCCTTTTCAGATATGAATTTCTACGATATCACCATCTTCCAGCACGTGTGATCTTTGAACCATTTGTCCATCATAGACTTTTTTACCCCAAATTTTGGCATATTTCAACTTTTTTACGAAATCCTTGTGAATTTTTCCCGCGAAATCGAGTAACGTGCTGTTCTTAGGTAAAATAAACGGCGCACTTAAATCCGGATCTTTTCCGGGAGCCTTGCTATATACCCTTATAACTTCGAGCATTTCAAAAATTTTCCTTGAAAACGCATCCAGATTATAACCCGTTTTGGACGAAATGTTAATCATCGGCAGAGGGATATCTGCCAATTCACGAAAGATTTCAAATATCTCCTCGTCATTTTCATCGTCGTTTTTATTTGCAATTACGACCGGCACGGGCTTTCTCTTCCCTGGTGTAGCCGATTTTTCTGCTTCAAGTGCTCCGGCATCCAAAACCTTGTACTTTTTCAAGAGCTCCAGGCTCGTTTCCAGCTGCTGCAGGGGATCTCCGTGGAGATCCACCATTATTCCGAGCAGGTCACTTCTTTTCATCAATTCAATAAGCCAAGGCTCATTATAATCAGGGTTCAAAGGTGGTGTATCCACCACCTGGATCTGGATATTTTCGAAAGGCATCATGCCGGGTACCGGCTTCCAGGTGGTGTGGGGGAAATCAGCGACCTCGGGAGTAGCGTTGGTAACAGCCCTTACCAGCGACGACTTCCCGACATTGGGCATTCCCACGACAACAAGACGCCCTGCTCCTTCCCGCTCGATGGCACTGGCAGGGTCTCTTTTCGTTGTAGCGGCTTTCTTTTTCTGGGCCTGGTTCTTGAGCTTGGATATCTTCTGCCTGAGGGAAGCCCTTAGCTTATCGGTGCCCTTGTGCTTGGGCATAATTGTCAGCATTTCCTCCAGGGCGGCTATCTTCTCTGAAGGCGTCCTTGCTTCCCTGTACCGTTGCTCTGCTTCAAAGTACTGGGGCGGTAAATTAGCAGGCATTTAGCTCGCCATCTCCTCTACCAGTTTAATTGACGCATCAAGCGCCTCCGACAACTTTTCGGGTTTGCTCCCTCCAGCCTGGGCCATGTCGGGTCGACCACCACCGCCTCCTCCCACCATGGCTGCCATTTTCTTGATAAGATCGCTGGCCGAAATCCTTGAAGTCAGATCTTCCGTAACACCTGCTATCAACATAACCTTGCCGTTGCTCCTGGCGCCCAGAATTACCACGCCCGATTTTATCTTTTGTTTAAGCCTGTCCATCATCTCCCGAAGAATTTTCGGGGAATCGGCTTCAACCTCGGAAACAAGCACCTTAAGGCCTTTTATCTCCTGCACCCTGTCCATGAGGTCAAAGGTTTTTTTGGAACTCAGAGAAGCCTTGAGTGCTTCAAGTTCCTTTTCGAGTTTCTTCTGTTGCTCCAGAAGTTGAGAAATCCTTGCCGAGAGTTCCTGCGGATTAGTTTTTACCAGCCCGCAAACTTCATGAATAGTATCCCTTTGGTTCTGCACAAAGGCTACCGCCTCTTTGCCAGTGACAGCTTCAATTCTTCTCACCCCCGCAGCAACGCTGGTTTCATTCACGATAACAAACAAACCTATATCCCCCGTTCGCCTCGTATGGGTACCACCGCACAATTCCTTGCTGACATCAGCAATCTGTACCAGGCGAACCTTTTCCCCGTATTTTTCTTCAAACAACGCTATGGCCCCCGCCTCTATGGCCTCTTCCATGGTCATGATTCTCGTTTCCAGCGGGATATTCTGGCGGATTCGCTCGTTTACGATACGTTCAATTTTCTTTATTTCTTCTTCGGTTATCGCGGCAAAGTGTGTAACGTCAAATCTGAACCCTTTCGGACTGACCAGGGAACCAGCCTGTTTTACGTGATCGCCTAGCACCTGTCTCAAGGCTGCATGAAGCAAGTGAGTGGCAGTATGATTCCTTGCGGTGTCTTCCCTGAGTTCCCTGTCCACCATCAATTCCACTTCATCGCCCGGGCTGATAGTTCCCTCCTTTATTTCTCCGATATGAACAATGAGATCGCCGGGGAGTTTCAGGGTATCGACTACGTGCATCAGGAAATTATCACCCTTGATAATTCCTTTGTCTCCAACCTGGCCTCCTGATTCACCGTAAAACGGGGTCTCTTCGGTGACCAGTTCCACTTTTTCGCCGGCACCTGCCTTATCTATCAATTCTCCATCCTTGACCAGCGCCACCACTTTGCTCTTGGCCTCGAGTCGTTCATAGCCCAGAAATGCTGTCTTGACGCCCCGGGCTCCAAGTTTCCTGTATGCCGGTGCGAGTTCCCTTTCACCGCTTCCTTTCCAGTGTTTTCTCGATTGTTCCCTCTGTATCTCCATCCTCTTTTCAAAACCGGCATGATCCACATCAAAGCCCTTGGCCCTGGCCAGGTCCGTAATTATGTCGATTGGAAACCCGTAAGTATCATAGAGCTTGAAAATCAGATCCCCGGGGATGGTTTTTTCTCCAAGCTCTTCGAGTCTTTTTATCTCATTATTCAGGAGCCTGAGACCATAATCGAGGGTTTCCGTAAACCGTTCCTCTTCGTTTAACACCACCCTGGTTATAAAGCTTTTGCTTTCCAGCAATTCGGGATAGGCGTCTTTCATGCTTTCCATCACTGCCACCACGGTTTTATGAAGGAAAGGCTTGTCCAGGCCAAGAAACCTGCCGTGCCTTAGCGCTCGCCTGATGACCCTCCTCAAGACATAGCCCCGACCTTCGTTGGAAGGCAAAATACCGTCGCATATCAGGAACGCGGCTGCCCTGCTATGATCGGCGATAACCTTGATCGATACGTCTTTCTCGGGGTCCTTGCCATGGGCATGTCCGCTAATCTTTTCAATGTATGAAATAATGGGAGTAAAAAGATCCGTGTCGTAATTGGAAGGGACTTGCTGAACTACTGCAGCGATTCTTTCCAATCCCATACCGGTGTCGATACTTGGTTTTGGCAGCGGCTCAAAGCTCCCGTCTTCTTTCCTGTTAAATTGCATAAAAACAAGATTCCACAGCTCAAGGTATCGATCACAATCACATCCGGGAGCGCAATCCGGGCGGCCGCATCCCATTTCTTCTCCCTGGTCAATGAGAATCTCGGAGCAGGGTCCGCACGGCCCGGTATCTCCCATGGCCCAGAAATTATCTTTCGTGGGAAAGGCAAGAATCCGGTCCTGGGGCAAATAGCGCGCCCAATATGACCTCGCTTCATCGTCCGATCCTATATCCAGTTCCCTGTCTCCTTCATGAACCGTCGCATACAGCTTTTCCGGTGGAAGTTCCAGCACGCCGACAAGAAAATCCCACGCAAACTCGATGGCCTCTTTCTTGAAATAGTCTCCGAAGGAAAAATTCCCCAGCATTTCAAAAAAGGTGTGGTGGCGTGCGGTCTGACCCACATTTTCAAGATCGTTATGCTTGCCTCCGGCTCTCATACACTTCTGAGAACTCGTCGCACGCGTATACCCTCGATCCTCCTCACCAAGAAAGCAACGCTTAAACTGTACCATGCCGGCATTCGTGAATAGCAACGTCGGATCATCATGAGGCACCAGAGAAGAACTCTTGACAATCGTGTGACCCCTGTCATGGAAAAAATCAAGAAACGCCCGCCTTATTTCACTAGCTTTCATAAACTTCATAAACTGATACTCCCTCTGTCTTGCCACGAAAAAGCCCGTGGTTATCAGGTGTGGTTTGTAACATAACCTTCAAACAACTCCCCTGTACTGACACTTCGTCATGCTTTTCTGACGCTCTCGCCTTCCTGTGCTTTATCCGCACTGCCGTCCAGGCTTTTCAAGCCGTAGTGTTCACGTACAAGCCTTTCTATTTCCTTTACAATATCGGGATTTTCGGCCAGGAATCGTGCCACGTTGTCCCTGCCCTGTCCCAGTCTTTCTCCCTTAAACGAGTACCACGCACCGCTTTTATCCACGATCTTTGCTTTTACGGCTATATCGAGCAGATCGCTTTCCTTCGAGATACCCTTCCCATAAACTATATCAAATTCAGCTTCTTTAAAAGGTGGTGCAAGCTTATTTTTTACCACTTTCACCCTTGTCCTGTTACCCACAACTTCCTGTCCCTGCTTAATCGCGCCAATC
>JALXAI010000193.1 GCA_026992215.1 Desulfobacterales bacterium
AAAGTTACAGAAATGCATGGACGAACTGAGAAGGCGCTGTGAAGGACCGCCGTGCTGGGAAAACAACGTGATGCCTGCACTGATTGATGCGGTACGAGCAGGGGCTACCGAGCAGGAAATCTGCGACCTGTACAGGGATGTTTTCGGCATTTACACCGACCCAGGAACATTTTAACCAGAGTTGAAAAGGAAAGAGGAGACTGAAATATGGGTTCTGACAGAAAACTCAGGGTCTTAATCGCGAAACCAGGACTTGATGGACATGATCGTGGAGCCAGGGTTATTGCCCGGGCTTTCAGAGATGCCGGGTTTGAAGTAATATACACGGGGTGCCACCAGACACCCGAACAAATAGTGAGCACGGCACTTCAGGAAGACGTCGACCTGATCGGGCTCAGCATCCTTTCCGGGGCACACATGTACTCGTTTCCCCGGATAATGGAGCTTTTGAAGGAAAATAACGCCGAAGATATAGTGGTAATAGGCGGAGGCATTTTTCCCACGGAAGACATACCCAAGTTGAAGGAACTGGGCATCAAGGAAATCTTCGAACCCGGGACGTTACTTGAAGATATTATTGAATGGGTTAAAACTAATGTGAAACCACGGGCAGCGGAAGCTACCTAGGGTGTGATAGTTTTAGACAAGTGCAAGCCAGATCAGATTAATAGCTGAGTTCAAGGAAAGGCCTACTTTTATGGAAATAGCGCAAAAGATCCTGGATGGTGATATAAGGGCCGTAGCAAGGCTGATGAGAGACATAGACGACGAGATACCTTCAGCAAAGGAAGTGCTGAAAGAACTTTACCCTCATACCGGTAAGGCATATGTTATCGGTTTTACAGGATCTCCCGGGGTGGGTAAGAGCACCCTTGTTGATCGCCTGGTTGACAGAATCAGGGCCGAAGGGAAAACGGTGGGAATCCTGGCCATAGATCCGACCAGTCCCTTTACCGGAGGCGCAATTCTCGGCGATAGAATCAGGATGCAACGCCATTTTCTGGATTCGGGGGTCTTTATCAGGAGCCTCGCTACTCGAGGGCATTTTGGCGGTCTTACAAGGTCGACCCATGACATGATAGACGTCCTTGATGCCATGGGAAGAGATTTTATTATAGTCGAAACCGTGGGAGTGGGTCAGGATGAAATCGAAATAGCTCACACGGCACATACCACTGTCCTCGTTACTGTTCCCGGAATGGGCGATGAAGTGCAGGCAATAAAGGCGGGAATCATGGAAATTGGCGATATATTCGTGGTGAACAAGTCCGACAGGGAAGGGTCGAGAAAAACGGTCAGGGAACTCCGGAATCTCGTGGAACTGGGACTACGACGCCACAAAGCCGAGGGGCCTCCCTGGGAGCCGCCAATCATCGAGACAGTGGCAAGTAAAAATAAAGGAATAGAAGAGTTATACGAGGCGATACTGAAACACAAGAAGTACCTGTTCGACAACGAAAAAACAAGGCTGGAGAAAGTACTCTACGAAAGGGCAAAACTGCACTTCGTAGGGATTTTAAGAGACCAGCTGTTTAACACAGTTGTTGAGCGGGCAAGAGAGAGGGGCGACGATCTTGACAAACTCGTCTCAAAAATAGTTCATCGCGACGTTGACCCGTACACCCTTGCGAATGAACTGGTACGAAGGGAACTGGGCGACAGCAAGTGATAGGAAATGACGGTTTTCGCCGCTAATCAAACAGCAAACAACTCAACCAGCGCAAGTTCAGGCCTCTCGTCACCGCGGGAGGCCTTTCGTTTCGGTAAATGAGAAGAAAACACGATGATAACTACCCCTCCTGGAAGGAAAAACTGAGTAACTTCCCCGAAGAACCGGGGGTATACATGTTCAAGAGCCGAAGCGGACACGTGCTGTACGTGGGAAAAGCAAAAAATCTTCGCAAGCGCGTGATGTCGTACACGCGAACCAACCTCTCC
Organism: Desulfobacterales bacterium; assembly: GCA_026992215.1. Taxonomy (GTDB): domain Bacteria; phylum Desulfobacterota; class Syntrophobacteria; order B119-G9; family B119-G9; genus B119-G9. The sequence continues at coordinate 1,939 of JALXAI010000193.1, forward strand.
GACCGGAAAACGGA
>JALXAI010000194.1 GCA_026992215.1 Desulfobacterales bacterium
TCCTGATGAGTTCCACCGATATTCCCGCATCATCAGGATAGCCCGGGCCGGGAGAAATAACTATTCCCTCAGGGCGCCAGTTTTCGATCTCATTTACCGTAACCCTGTCATTCCTGACGGTCTTCAACTCGCAGTTACCGTTGATTTCACCAAGGATCTGCACAAGGTTGTAAGTAAACGAATCGTAGTTATCCAGCACCAGGATCATATCTTCTCCTTTTCTCCGGGGCCGTGTGCCCATTCAAGAGCCTTTATCAGTGCCCGTGCCTTGTTAAGCGTTTCCTGATATTCCCTGCCCGGGTCCGAATCCGCCACTATTCCTGCGCCCACCTGGAAAAAAACTTCGCTGTCCGTGATGGCAAAGCTTCGGATATTTATACAGAAATCCATGTTACCGGAAAAATCGAGATACCCCACGGCTCCCGCATACGGTCCCCGAGCCTCCTGTTCCAGCTCGTAAATTATCTCCATTGCACGCACCTTGGGAGCCCCGGATACCGTCCCCGCAGGAAAAACAGCCCTTAAAACATCGACGGCATCCGTATTGTCAGCAAGCTCCCCGATAACGTTGGATACAATGTGCATCACGTGAGAATACCGCTCCACAACCATGAGTTCGTCAACCCTCACCGTCCCGAGCTTTGCCACCCTCCCCACGTCGTTCCTGCCGAGGTCAACCAGCATTATGTGCTCGGCTCTTTCCTTCTCATCGGCAAGAAGTTCCATTTCAAGCTGCCTGTCTTCTTCCTCGGTTCTGCCCCTGGGTCTCGTGCCCGCTATGGGACGCAGCTGAATCCGACCGTTGTCCAGCCTCACCAGGATTTCCGGGGAAGAGCCCAAGAGGTAATTCTTGTCCATTTTCAGGTAAAAGAGGTATGGCGAAGGATTTATCTGCCTGAGAGTCCTGTAGATGGTGATGGGTTTCGTGGAGAGTTTCATTTTGAAACGTTGAGACAGCACAATCTGTATGCAATCCCCGGATACGATGTAATCAATCGCCTTTCTTACCGCTGATTCAAAAGCCTGCCTGGAAGTGTTGGATTCAATATCCAGCGGGTGAAAGCTCTTTTCCGGTAGAACGGAAAAGTTGTTGCAATTTTTGATAGTGTCAACAACACTGTCTATTTTTGTTCTTGCCTCCAGGTATTCCTTTTCAAGGTCGCTGTCCTCCGATACGGATACAATGGCAATAATCTGGAGTTTTTGCTTGAGGTTATCGTGAACGATGATAATTTCAGGGAGAAAGAAAAAGATATCCGGGAAGTCTTTTATCACGGATGATTTGACCTTTCCGTCAGAAGGGGCTGTTTTCAACTCTTCGATATATCTTACAGAATCGTAACCGATGAATCCCACCAGGCCGGTGGCAAGTCGCGGCATATCATGAAAAACCGGTGGTACTTCAAATTGGCCAAGAAACTTTTTTAATTCATCAAAGGGCGTTTTCGATTCGATCCGGGTCTTTTCTTTTCCATCGATAATATCTATTGCGGTACCGTGACACCTGAATATTTTTTGAATGCCAAAGCCGATAAAGCTGTAGCGACCCCACTTTTCGCCACCTTCCAGGCTTTCGAACAAAAAACAATGGGGTTGGCTTTCAAAGTTCAAAAACAGGCCCAATGGTGTGTAAACGTCATGGGCAATATCCTTAAATACCGGCACGATATTTGCCGATTCTGCACATTTTCTGAATTGTTCGAAGCTTAAAGTTTTCATTTCTTTGCTCGCGCCTGGTTAAAATAAAAAAGCCGCAGGCTTTAAAACTTACCCACGGCTGGAAATAAAAAAAGCCGTGGGCTTCGGTTATGCCCACGGCTTGTTGTTTGAACTTAACTATTATCAGGCAGTGGACATAACCCTCCCGTAGCTATACCACCACCAATAATAACGAATGGTTTTTGTCATTGCTGTTCCTGTAAAGTCCATAAAATTAAACCCTTCTCCAAATTGCTACCCGACATTAAATGATCTTTACAGAAAATGTCAAGAAAAAAATTTGCATGCGTTGCTTTTCAGCTTCTGACAGAATCTCAGGGTTTTTTCCTTGCTTTTCTCGGGCTTTGGAATTGTCAGGTTAAAAATAAGAGCAAACGAGATAATAATCAGTAAGTCTCGACCGAACTTTGAAACCGTCTCCACGGGAAAGGCCGTGGCAAATCCTTGATAAAGTGCTTCCATGACATGTTCTCCTTTTCTGCTTAACTGAAAGACTGTTAAGCAACTATCATGCCTGATTTTGTTTTTTTATTATTTTTACCCGTGCAGCTCAAACCGGGAGAAACTCACGCATTCGGGCATATTTCGCGGGAAAGACTTCATGGCTATTTTTTTGAGGAAGCGCAAGTCTCCTGGCAGGTCAAATAATTGACGAGGCCTGAAAATTGCCGTTCCAGAACAAATACTCAAAGCAGAGGCAGGCCCCGTTTCAGAAGGGAGTTTTACAGGGTATTTCGCGGTAACTTTAATGATTAATCAATTATATGTTCTAGCTTCCAGTTAAAGGCCAGAGAAATGTCAGATATTATTTTCTCTGGCATAATTTTGACACCCTAAAGAGCCGGTGCATCCAAGTCACAGTTCCGGGATTTTTTACCGCACGCTATCGAATCAACAGGAATAGCGTAAAAGAAGGGCAGCGCACTCCCGATGTTATTTTCTTCCTGGCCCTAGACCAGGTGTATACCGGATTTTTTTAAAGCCGCCACTCCACCCTGCAAATTAAAAGTATTCCTGACACCGAACTGATCCAGTATAAGTTGTGCCTCGTAGGAACGCACACCTGTATTACAAACGAGAACAATAGTTTTATCCCTCGGTACCTCGCCTATCCTTTTTCTGAGTTCATCCTGGGGGATGTTTATCCAGTGATCGCGGTATTTTTCAACGAAAGGCGCGGCATTTCCCCATGCCCGACAGTCCAGCACAACCATGCTACCTTCAGATCGTTTCTCCCACAATGCCTCGAAATCATCTATATCAATAACCCTGTTTCTACCGGCCAGGATATTTTCCGCCGTGTTGGCCGCAGCATTGATGATGTCCATGGCTGCGGCTAAAGGAGGAGTATAGGACAATTCAAGGTTACTCAGCTCGCTGATATGCGCCCTATTTTTCAGAAGCGGTACCGCAGCGTTTACCCTGCACATGAGGGCGTCTCCGTTATCGCACACTCCTTCGATCCCGAGGATCCGGCCATTTTTTCTGTCCACGGTAAGTTCCAGGAACATCATGTCTTTTTCGGGGTAGAAATGTGCCCTGTCCAGCTGGGAAACGAGGCAGTTAAAAGCGTCAAAGCCTTCCATAATCGCCTCTTTCAGGGTCAACCCTGCCTTGATTACCGAAAGATCAAAAAGCTTCACCGCGAAACTACCCACTACTCCCTCGAACAAATCGTTGCCGCCGGCAAGGTTGGTACCGATTACCCTGCCCTGTCGATTTGCAAGGGATCCAAGAGGCATGTAACACCTGCGGCCCATGATCACGTGTTTTACTTCGATGCAATCTCCGCCGGCAAAGATGTCCGGGTCGCTTGTTTCAAGGCGGTCATTAACTATTATTCCGCCCCGCCCGGAGACAGCCAGTTCTGCTCTTTTCGCAAGATCCGAATTGGGACGTATTCCCACCGCCGTGATAACAAGATCAGCCTCGATGGTTCTTTTACTGGTAACGACCCTTTCCACTTTATTGTTTCCCTGAAATTCCCGAACACCTTCGGAGAAAAAAAAGCTCACGTCGTTTTCTTCCATGTGGTATCGCACCATTCGAGCCACGTGTTTTCCGACAACTCCAGGCAGAAGCTGATCCTCTATTTCCACCACCGTGGTTTCTATTCCCCACAGGTCAGAAAGGGCTACTGCCATTTCGAGACCAATAAAACCGGCGCCCACGATCACGGCCTTTTCCACTTCCCCTCTTCCGACCAGATCCTTGATACGGATAGCGTCCCGCAGGTTGGATACGGAAAAGATTCCTTCGAGATCCGACCCCGGCACAGGTAACCTGTTTGGCACGCTTCCCGTGGCAAGCACAAGCTTATCGTAAGGCAACTCCAGCTCCCTGTCGGTTTTAAGATCCCTGGCCATGACAACTTTTTTCTCACGATTTATTTCGGTGGCAAGGGTTTCTGTCAGAACCGTTACGTCTTTTGCATCAAGAAAAAACTTCTTATCCCGAAGCATATGAAAACTTGTGGATTGTAACTCGCTTGCATCCGACACGTCGCCAGCCACGAAAAATGGTATGCCACAGCCTCCGTAGGAAATAAGTTCGTCCTTGTCCAGAATGGTGACCTCGGCTTCCGGTACCAGCCTTTTGAGCCTGCATGCGGCCTTCGGACCCAGGGCAACACCACCTATGATTACGACTTTGAGAGACATCTTTAAACTCCTTTAAACCTGCATAACCTGTTAGCAGTTACTCAAAGAGCCATATTGCAAATTTTGAACACGGCATAAGGCGGGGAAAAACCTTCGACCTCCGGCAGGTAATTTCGCTAAATCCGCCACCTGCCACGTTCATAAAAACGGGTGTAACGGTCATCAAATAGCAAGGATAAGCAGCGCAGTCAAACGATTGTATATTTCAGGGAGGCGCACGACGCCCGGAGTCAACCAGTTTTTCATATTCCGCCCTTGCTTCATTGATTATTTCCTGTTCCCTTCCCTTGTACTTCGGTGAAAAGTGAAAAAGCTTGAAGTTATGCACCCCGGCCTTACCCGCTATGTATCCGGCTTGAGCCGCGGTGAGATGGTATTTCCTGGTGGCGATTTCTCTGTCTTCGTCGAGAAAGCATGCCTCGATATACAAAAGATGCGAGCCGGAAACCAGTTCTATTACCTCTTTTACGCTTTCTTCTTCGAAGAGCATATCGGTAACGTAAGAAATTTTTTGTCCTGGCGTAATTGTAACAAGATCCCGGCGAAGCTCACCGAGGGGAACCTCGGCTAACACCCGCCGAGGGGATCTCGGAGTACAAACCTTTATAGTCCGGTCGTCCTCCCTGTTCTCGTATATGGCCTGTTTCAGCTCTGCCAGCCACGGCCCGGGTGGCCACTTCCTTTTTTCCAGTTCATTCTTTTTTATGTTTATGTGGTATCTTTCTTCAAAACAAAACACGAGTATAGGTATGAGGTGATTTACAAAAGCGAACTTTACCGTAAGTCCCGGTTCGTCAAGGAGAATGTTGCCAGATCTGGGAAGGGTTTCCGGTTTTTCCATCCGGAATTTTTTGCGACAGGGGAAGCGAGCGAAGCGGGTTTCTTTCTTCTTTACCTCGCAGACTTCGATGGTGAGACTCTCAACATAGTTTTCCACCAGGTTCCACGTGTAACCGCGGAGTTTCCCGTCAACGTTACCGATTATCCCTTCCGGACCGAAAAGCACAATTTTTTTCTGCCTGCCGAGGCCTATCCTGAGCAGATGATCAAAACCAATGAAATGATCCACGTGGGTGTGCGAGACAAAAACGTGAGAGACCTTGAGGAGTGCTCTATTCGTAAGGGACCTTAAGTCTCCGAGGTCAAAAAGAAACGCCCGTCTTTCCCTCAGAAACTCCAGGTAAACCACCGGATCTCCGTAAGGTCCGTTTAAAAGGCGAGATTTAAAGCTTGGCCGCATTGCCTCTCGGTTTGATACTCCCGGCAATAAATGATCACATTGCCCGGAGTCGGGGTTGACATTCCCATCATGCCGCAGGCATCAACTTTTTTGTATCGAACGAAACATGCCACGTATGCCCCCTGGCATGGGTGAGTGGTTCATAGAGCTTTTACGCCGTTTTCCCGTTTCCTCCTGCCCTTCTCTTGCTCATGGCAGTATTTTCCCGGGATCAGAAAGTTCGCATCATATGCTGAACCCCAGTTCAAATGCCCTCAGGTTAGTTTCCCTGAATGCTTTCTTGGTTCTTGTTTGAATGAGTTCTTTCATTATATCGGGTTGTATGGGAAGATCGCCGTGTTTGAAGAGGACGCCAAGAATAACCATGTTTTGAGCCAACTCCGAACCCGCTTTTCTGGCAAGCTCTAGGGCATTGAAACCAATGAATCTCCCGACCTGGTCTCTTATGGAGTCGAGAAGCTTACTTACGTCAGGGTAAGTTTCCTTTCCGGAAGAAACGGTAAAGGGAATGAGAGGCACCGTGTTGCTGATGACCAGGGTGCCGGAATTGCATTTTCTCAAAGCCCTCATGGCCTCGGACGGTTCAAAGGCCAGCAGGATGTCTGCTTCCCCGTCGGAAATAATGGGACTTTTCCTTTCGCCCATAACCACCGCGGATTCAACCACACCTCCCCTTTGAGCCATCCCGTGTATTTCACTCACCATCACAGGGAGGCCTGCTCTGAGGGCCGCTTCCCCAATAAGGTAAGTGGCCAAAAGCGTTCCCTGACCTCCAACTCCGGTACAAAATATTCTCCAGCTGCTCATTTTTTCTCTCTCGTCTCTATCAATATGTTTACATGAAAATGGTCGTAGCAGACGGTAGCCATCGCCCTTAATTTTTCTTCTTCGCCTTGATTGCCTTGCAGATCTGGGCACATACGCTGCACCCGCTGCACAGGGTCTCGTTTATGAAGATTCGCTCTCCATTGCCGGTTGATTTCTCGTAAAAAATGGCCGGGCATGCCAGTTCAAGGCAGTCTTTACATAAGTCGCACTCGTCTGTTATTTCAAACACGATTTTCTGCTTCTTGCCCATAACCCTTTTTTCGTAAAGCGGACACGGACTCTTTGCTATTATCACCTTGAGACCCGGGGTGTTGCTATCAAGGAGGTCTTTTATCGTTTCCGTGGACTTTTTTATCTGCAAGGGATTTATG
>JALXAI010000195.1 GCA_026992215.1 Desulfobacterales bacterium
AGCGTCGGAATCAAAATTCAGGCATCTTTTCGAAAAATCGAAGGACTGCTTCCTCGTTATGGACAGTTCCGGGAAAATTATCAACATGAACGAGTCTTGCACCAGCCTGTTCGGTCTTGCTTACAAAAACGGCGGGAAGGGGTGTGTGTACATTCCCATTGAAAGTGAAAGGGAACAGGAGATCAGGAAGCTGAACGACCTGCTGGCAAGCAAGGGTTATGTCAGGGATTACGAGATCCACCTCAGGCGCTCCGACGGAGAAACCATCATATGTCTGATGACCGCCACCGCGCTGCGCGATGAAAATGGTGAGATTACGGGTTGTGAAGGGATACTCAGGGATATTACCGAGAGGCGAAAAAGGATACAGGCAAAAAGGGATTTCCAGAAGCGACTCCGGGAGGAGGTCGTAATGGCGGAGGAAAGGGAGCGGCGCAACATCGGACAAATACTGCATGAAGACGTGGCACAGAACCTGGCGCTGGTGCATATTAAAATAGAATCCGCCGAATCGAGCCTCGAATGCCACGGAGATGAAGCCATCAACCACCTTCGGGAATCCCGGAAACTGCTCGGCAGGGTAATTGACCGGATAAGGGCAATGAGCTTTGAACTGTATCCCCCGATGCTGGATCGTGAGGGACTTTTGCCAACTATAGAGTGGTACGCGAGGAATTTTTCAGAGAGAACCGGGATGCCTGTCACCATTTACTCCCTTGGATCCATGGCGCCGTTGACAAGACCGCAGGAGGTATACCTGTTCAGGGCCTTCAGGGAGCTTCTACACAACGTGTGGAAACACGCGGGAGCAAACGAGATAGTGGTGACACTGCTCGGCAGGGATGGGATGGCCAGGCTGGTCGTGGATGATGACGGCAGTGGTTTTAACGTGGATAAGGCATTGAAATTCTCCCAGAACATAAAGGGAATAGGCCTCTTCAGTATCCGGGAATGGGTCACTTCCATGAAGGGAAATTTTTCCATAGAATCGTCCCGCGAGAAGGGCACCCGGGTGCAGATAGAAATTCCGGTATTGAAAAGGAGAGTAACATGATCCGCGCGTTTATTGCGGACGATCACTTGATGTTCAGGCAGGGATTGAGGACCTTGCTGGAAAAAACCAGGGAGATCACGGTAGTGGGAGAAGCGGAAAGCGGCCAGGAAACCCTGAAAAAGGTGGAACAACTGAAACCGGACGTAATCATTCTGGATGTGGGAATGCCGGGTCTGAACGGCATTGAAGTGGCCAAACGAATAAGAAAGCTTCTTCCCGAAACGAAGATACTGTTCCTTTCCATGCACGCCGATATATTTTTTACCATGGAAGCCCTCAAGGCCGGTGCTCTCGGTTATATCCTAAAAGAAGACAGCTTCTCGCAACTCGTTGAAGCAATAAAGGTGGTAAGCACCGGCAAAATATTCCTTTCTCCAGTGCTGGAAGAACCCGTGATGAAAGGGTTGCTGCAGATTGCTCGCAAATCCGATGACGAGAGTTCAAACGTGTTGACCGAGAGGGAAAAAGAGATTCTTCAGCTGATCGCAGAAGGGATGACCAATCAGAACATAGCCGAGTCACTGTGTATCAGTGTGAGTACCGTGGATACCCATAGAAAAAATATCATGAACAAGCTGGGCATTCACAGCGTGGCCGGGTTGGTTAAGTACGCGATCAAACACAAAATTGTCACCATTTGACGGCTGTCCGGCCCGTGTTGCACCGTGAGCAATCATAACCGGTAACAGAAGTTCACTATTAGAATACCACCCTTAAAAGATGTAACGTTTTTGCGTGTCTTAATTTTGATCTCAATCCCGGTAGTCCAATGCTAGAAGAGGTTGAGGAGGTTGAGGGAGTTGAAATGGTTGAGTGCTTTTTTTCATTCTACCCTTTTTCCCTTGTCCCTTGCAGCTTGAATTCCGGAAGGGGCGGGGATCCCAGGTTCCCGAAG
>JALXAI010000196.1 GCA_026992215.1 Desulfobacterales bacterium
CAGGGGCGGCGAAATAATATTTGCCGGTACTCCGAGTGATCTTTTGAAGAACGACCGATCACTTACTGCCAGGTATCTCAATGGTTCCGCAAAGGTTTTTTCAAGACGAAAAAGGAGGAAGCCCGATCACGGATTTATCCGTATACGGGGCGCTTCCGGTTTCAATCTCAAAAATATAGACGTTGATATACCGCTTGGTCTTTTTACCTGCATCACCGGTGTATCAGGTTCGGGTAAAAGTACGCTTGTCTTCCACACGCTGTTTAAGGCACTGCAGAGATATTTGCTTGGCAACCCGGCCATTGATCACGGTAAATTCAAAAGCCTTGAAGGATGGCATTCATTGAAAGGCGTAATTCACGTTAACCAGGGTCCCATAGGGAAGTCTCCGAGATCGAATCCGGCCACCTACATTGGCCTCTTCGGCCAGATCCGCTCGCTGTTTGCCCGCCTTCCTGATTCTCGTGCAAGAGGCTACAATGCGAGCAGGTTCTCGTTCAACGTAAAGGGAGGACGTTGTGAAACATGCAAGGGTGACGGACAGCTAAAAATACAAATGCATTTTCTGCCGGACATTTACGTCACTTGCCCTTCCTGCGAAGGGAAAAGATACAACAGGGAAACCCTTGCTGTACGCTACAAGGGAAAAAACATAGCGGACGTGCTGGATCTCACCGTAAACCAGGCGCTGGAACACTTCGCCAATATTCCTTCCTTTCATCGCAAGCTCCAGCTGCTTAAAGACGTCGGACTCGGTTACATTAAGCTCGGCCAGCCAGCCAATACCCTTTCCACGGGGGAATCCCAGCGGGTGAAGCTTGCCAGGGAGCTTACGAGGAAAGCAGCGAGCAACATCCTTTTCCTCCTTGATGAGCCTACAACAGGTCTGCATCTTGATGATATTCGCTGCCTTTTGCAGACCCTTCACATGCTGGTTGATCGAGGCAATACCGTGGTCATCATCGAACACAACATGGATTTTGTATCTTCTGCCGACTGGGTTATTGATCTTGGGCCCGGGGGAGGAGACCAAGGAGGCACAATAGTGGCACAGGGAGAGCCCGAGGCCATATGCAACAATGAACTCTCCATAACGGGAAGGTACCTGAAAAACTTCTTACTCCCTTAGCACCTTTTACGTACCGGTAGTGGATAAATGATACGCAATGCTATCGAGTTTAATAGTGAAGTCCACATTTTCCACGTGACAGCATTCGGGTACTTGAATCTGGGCAGGAGCAAAATTAAGGATGCCGTTAACCCCGGCAATTATGAGCTGATTTGCAACGCTCTGAGCAGCAGATGCAGGAGTAGCTATAACACCTATGTGTATATCACATTCCTTAACAACCTTCTCCAGATCGTCGATGTGGTGGATAACCAGTCCGTTGGGTAATCGTTTTCCTATTTTATGAGGATCAATATCGAAGGCAGCAGCAAATACATATCCGTGTTTGATGAAGTTCCCGTGCCTGATAAGTGCAGAACCCAAATTTCCCACCCCGATCATGGCTATATTCCATGTTCTATCCAGCCCCAGGATTTCCTTTATTTCTCTTATGAGATCTTCAATACGGTACCCCACTCCCCTTACGCCAAACTCGCCGAAATAGGCCAGGTCTTTTCTGATCTGAGCAGGATTAACACCACACTGTTTTGCCAGTCTTTCTGAAGAGATTACCTTGGTACCCTGTTCTTCCAGTTCTTCCAAAGCCCTTATGTAGATCGAGAGGCGGTTTATCGCCGCCATTGGTATTTTAGGAAACTTCATAGGCCAGCTTTCCGAAACCTTTTTTATGTGATTTAATTCACTTTAATAACCACTTAAAAAGGCAAACTTACCAGCTGTTTGCCCAGATGGAACCATGGTTAGCCACGAAGAGCCAACCATGGTTCTTAGAAACCTTAGTGACCACCGGCTGCCATTCCAAGAAAAGTCTGGATCAGCTTGGAGGCCGGGTTGGCATAAATGAGGATCAAACAAATAACAAGTGCGTAAATACAGAGGGACTCGATCATAGCGAGACCGATCATCATGGTGACGGTGATTTTACCGGACGCTTCAGGATTTCTGGCTATTCCTTCAACGGAGCCTTTAACAGACATCCCCTGCCCAAGTCCGCAACCAAACGCCGCAATGGCAATGGGAAAGCCCGCGGCAACGGCCGAATAGATGAAGAACTTCAATCCCTCCACTTTCTCCGCAGCTCCCGGCTCAGCAGCAAGAGCAATTGCGGCACAACCGAGAACCATAATGCAAGTTAGAAAAAACACCTTACGAGACATAACAAACCCTCCTTTAATTAGTTGTTGTTTTGGCCTTCTTCCCGAAAAACTTACTAACTTAATCAGTGAGCCTCTTCTATGGCACCCGCAAAGTACATCATTGTCAACAGAACGAATATGAAAGCCTGAACCAACCCGGTAAACAATCCCAAAAACATGATTGGCAGAGGTGCCAGGTACAATCCCGCCAGGAAAAAGAGAATGGCAAGAACGAGCTCTTCGCCGAATATATTACCGAAAAGACGGATCGAGAGGCTCAATACCCTTGCTAAGTGTCCTATTACTTCTATGGGGAAAATAAGCGGATAAAGCCACCAGATAGGCCCGAGAAAGTGCTTTATGTACTTTACACCGTGAAACTTGATCCCTATGACATGCGTGTATATAACGGCAATCAGCGCCAGTCCGACCGTTGTGTTAATGTTCGACGTAGGACCGAAAAACCCGGGTATCATGCCCATGTAGTTACATACCAGAATAAAGAACGCCAGGGTACAAACCAGAGGAAAATACTGTCTTCCGGGTTCTCCAGTGATTTCCACCATGAATTCCTCGATTCCGGAAATCACAACTTCCATGAGATTTTGCCCGGCAGATTCAGGTACCATTTCAACCTTCTTTACCAGAAGCTTCGAGCCGATAATTATAAACAGCATCGCTACCCAGGCGTAGGTTATGTGCGGTAGGAGCAAGTACTCGGTAATCGTATGCGCATCTTCGGCGCTATGAACAACAGGAAGACCCAACTTTGAAAACAACACGTTCAAAAATAACAGTGGATGTTCCATGCTTATCCTTCTCCTTTTAAGAAAATTTTAACAAATTCTCCTATGGCAACGCTCATAATGCCAAGCATTACCGAGGATAAACCAACAAGCAGCCAGATCGGATGCACAATTCCCTTTTTAATCAGTATCAGGACTATGGCTGCCAGAATGAGAAACCTTACATAGTACTTGATGAAGAGACCAACTTTTGATGGTACCTTCCCCCTTTTCCCGAAAGCTCTGTTAATCTGCCTTTTTAATATCTCAAAATTAGCAACAACTAAAACGCCCCCTACAAAAATGCTCCCTGCGACTCGAGTACCCCCAAAAACAAGCCCCGCAACTACCAGCAAAACGAATATTATCCGAGTGAGCAACTCAACCCGTTTGAGTAATTTTTCACCTTCTAAAAGCACGCCCCAGGCTAAAGAGCCTTAATCCTGCTCTTTTTAATCCCTCTCCTGTTTTTTCATATATCGGAAATAATTCCGAAATCCAGCTATGATTCCGAAAATCGTAAATAAAATGGTCAACCCAGGCCACGTGTCAAACTCCCTGTCCAGCCAAACCCCGATAGCCACACCTATAAATATCGAGAAAGCTACCGTAAAACCGATGGAACTGGCCAGCCCGAGAAGTTTCAGGGCCTTTTTTGTCTCTTTTTTCATCGGTGTCTCTATGGGATCAAAGATCCCCTGGAAGATCGTGTAAATTATCACATGCAACCTACCACAGGAATACGGGCAAGTCAAACTAAATTTTCCCGGAACAGATTTTTTGCCGGAGAAAGAACAAAAGGGTGCTTTTCCTTTGTATTTTTACCAGAAATCTGCTAATTTACGTAAGATTTCGGACCCGGTTATTTTACAAAATTACTGAAAGAATTTAAACAAAATTGGACAAGATTTTTTACAAAACTTGCAACTGTAAATCCCGACACTTTCATCGAACTGCTTTTGACCAAACACGAAGAAAAAATAAGTAATATTTGTAAGTAATTTTCCTTCTAATTACAAAATGTTAAATTATAAATAAACATTTTTACAGTCCTTAAGATGAGTATTATTTTGAAGATCAAATACAAATTAACAGAATCTATTTGATGAGGATGAACGAATGGAGCTGCTTGTAGAAAAGAAAGAACTTCTGGAAAAACTGGGGAAAGTTCAATATGTCCACGAAAAAAAGAGCACCCTCGACATAACAAGTTGTGTTCTCCTCAAGGCGCAGGGAAAAGAAATAGAGATAGTTGCAACTGACCTGGAAACGAATTTTCGGGATTTTTGCCCGGCAAAAATAACGGATGACGGAGCGATAGCAGTTAATTCCCGGAAACTAATAGAGATAGTCAGGGGAGCAAGAACCGAGGATATAACCTTGAAGGTTCTTCCCGAGGAAAACGTACTGGTTGTTGAAAGTGCCAGATCCGTATTCAGATTACCAATAAGGTCCCCCGAAGACTTTCCTTACACACCCTTCTTTGATGACGAAAAACTGGCAAAGCTTGATGCAAGGCTCATGAAAGCAATGATAGACAAGGTGGTTTTCTCGGTTCCGATACGAAAAGCACGATCGAACGTTCCGGGTTTAATGATCAGGGAAAACATTCATCCTGCCGACGAAGAAGATGGGAACAGTATCAGAAGCCTTGAAATATTCTCCGTAGACCTTCACAGAATGGTAAGAATAGAGAAGGAGTTTAATTACGATGGCTCGCTGGATCTTTCCGAGGGTATAGTGCTGCCAAAGAGAAGTGCCCAAGAGTTATCGAAAGTACTGGAAGGAGTGGAGGTCTTTGAGATGGGGGCGCTTGAGAATTTCCTCGTAGCCAGGGAATCATCGTGCACGCTTACGATGAGGCTTCTTAATTTCGAAATTCCGCGAATAGACATAAAAGTACTGACCGAGACTCCTTACAATTTCCAGATAGACCGCGAAGTGTTCCTGGAGATTTTGAAAAGGATTGCCGTGATGACGTCCGATGACTACCGGCACATCATGGTTCATTTGAGCAACTCCAGGATGAACTTTTCTGTAAATAACCCAGGGGTGGGAACTGCTGATGAAGATTACGAAGTTAACTACTCTGGACCGAATATGAGTTTTGCTTTCAATATAAGGTATCTTATAGAAGCTCTTTCTAACATGCAATCCGAGATCATTAATGTTGGTATTATAAAAGAAAAAGCCCCTTTTATATTTACGGGGGAAAAAGACGAGGGTTACATCAGTGTTTTAATGCCGCTTGTATTAATCGGTAACGAGGGTCAGGAAAGTTCCGGTGAAGAAGAATTTTAATCACGTTCCGGAAAAATAACTTTTATAACATTAATATACATGATATAATTTAAGACTTGAATTAGAGATTATCACTTTCATTTTTGAAATTATTATGAAGTGGGGTGGGAAGATAATTATATGACGATGAAAACAAGTAATTCGGAAAAGCAGGGTAACACAGTTCATAATAACAGGGATTATGACGCCAGTCACATAAAGATACTGGAAGGACTTTCGGCGGTAAGAAAACGTCCCTCGATGTACATCGGAAACGTAAGTACTGAGGGTCTCCACCATCTCGTTTACGAAGTGGTGGATAACAGTATAGATGAAGCCCTGGCGGGATACTGCACTGAGATTACCGTTACGCTCAGGGCTGATGGTTCGGTAACCGTTGAGGACAACGGGCGCGGCATACCCGTCGATCTTCATGAAAAGGAAAATCTTCCTGCCGTTGAAGTTGTTATGACGAAGCTCCACTCCGGAGGTAAATTCGACAACAAGTCTTACAAGATTTCCGGCGGCCTTCATGGTGTAGGTGTATCGGTGGTTAACGCTCTGAGCGAGTACCTAGAAGTGGAGATTAGGCGGGATGGCAAGATTTACCACCAGAGATATGAAAGGGGAGTTACGGTAACGCCTCTGAGAGTTCTGGGGGAAACCAGGAGGCATGGTACGAAAGTTACTTTTAAGCCTGACAAGGAGATATTTGAAACCGTTGAGTTTGATTATGACAAACTTGCGGCCCGGCTTAGAGAGTTATCTTTTCTGAATAAGGGAATAAAAATAACCATCGAAGAAGAAAGTACGGATAAGTCCAGAACTTTTCATTACGAAGGTGGAATAGTATCATTTGTAGAGTATATAAACAAGAATAAGAACATCATTCACCCGAATATAATATATTTAAGTAGAGAAAAAGAAAATATTTCCGTAGAAATAGCTTTTCAATATAATGATTCCTATACGGAGAAAATATTTTCCTTCGCAAATAATATAAATACCAGGGAAGGGGGGACTCATCTCGTAGGTTTTAAGGCCGGTTTAACGCGGGCCATAAAGCAGTACGCTATTAAAAACGACTTCCTCAAGGGAAATGGCGAAAAGCTGACCGGGGAGGACACGAGGGAAGGCCTTGCTGCCATCATCAGTGTAAAGCTTACCCATCCTCAATTTGAAGGACAAACCAAGTCGAAGCTTGGTAACAGTGAGGTTAAAAGGTTCGTGGAGGGACTTGTCTACGAGGAAGTGGGCACGTTCCTGGAGGAGAATCCTGATGTTGCAAAAAGAATACTGACGAAAGTCATCGAAGCTTCCAGGGCCCGTGATGCTGCCAGGAAAGCACGGGAACTTACCAGAAGAAAGGGTCTTTTGAGCGATCACTCGCTCCCGGGAAAGCTCGCGGATTGCCAGGAAAGGGATCCGTCGAAAAGCGAGTTGTTCATCGTTGAGGGAGATTCCGCCGGCGGATCT
>JALXAI010000197.1 GCA_026992215.1 Desulfobacterales bacterium
CGTGACTCGCCCGGGCACATCGCAGATACAGGGAGATGGAATTTTCCGTACCGGATTCTCCGGGTCCGGTTACCTTTTCCGGAGCTCTCTTTGCATCAGTTGCTCGCGCTGTTTCACCTGGTTTATTATTAGCCGTGCATTGTCTTCGGTGAGACCAAGCTTTCTCCTGTCTTCTTCCAGTTGCCCGAGGTCCTCGCTTGTTAACTGGCCTTCTTCGTCAATCATTTGCTCAACTTCAAGCTGGAAACGTTCCCTCCTCAGCCTCAACTGTTCGGTAAACCCGGATGCAATGATACCGGCTGGCAAGGAAACGAGACCGACACCCGCGATAGTAATGAAGGTAGCGAAAACCCTCCCGGGGACAGTAACAGGCGTTACATCTCCATATCCCACGGTGGTAAGCGTAACGATTGCCCACCACATCGCCTTCGGTATTGATCCGAATGCCCCGGGCTGAACATCGCTTTCAAATATGTAGATGCCGACAGATGAAAAGATCAAGACGATAAACATAAGCATTATCGACACCAGGAGCGAATCCTTTTCGTCCTTCAAAACGTCCGCCAGGAGATCAAATGCCATGGAATACCTGGTAAGTTTAATAAGCCTCAGTAATTGAAGAAGCATGAGCTGAGGAGTTTGATTCCTGCCGAAAAACACGACGAAGGATGGCAGGAATGAAAAAAGGTCCACAAGTCCCATGAAGGATAGCGCATACCTGATACGAGCCTTCCACGGATCAAGCCCGGGAGCGTTGACCGGCGATTTCCAGATCCTGAACAGGTATTCAAGGAGGAAAATGAGGCTCGCTATGGCTTCAACGATCACGAGTTGATGCTTGAACTTCTCCCCTATCGTGGGTTCGGTTTGTAGCACCAGGCACATTGAACTGCCGAAAATCACAAAAATTATCGCTCCCGTGAATATCTTTTCGGTAAGCGATCCCTGTTTTTTCTTGAGTTCAATGGCCTTCGCTCTCATATATTATCTTCTCCCCTCCGAAAAGCAGAACCAGGGGAAACATTATCCGGTAATCAACTTCAAGAAAGCCCGGAACCTTCCCTCGGGATTCCAGGCTTTCTCAGGACCGAAATTACATCAACTACAGTTTTTCAAGGTGCTTTTTTAGTTCTTTCATTTTCTGGATAAGTTCATCGAAAAGTTTTTCCGTTTTATTTTTGCCTTTAATTTCTTTCTCAATATTGTTGATTTTCTGCTGGAGTTCCTTGTATGTCTTTTCCTGCTTCCGCCCGTAACCGAGAATTTCGGCGATCTGAAGCTGTTTTTTAGCCTCATCAAGATACTCTATGGCCTTCTTTTTGTCCGCCCTGGCAGTCTTCGAAGCCTCGGTTATCAGGTCTGCCGCACGAATGATAGGAAGCGGAACAACCACTGTTTTGATGACGAGAGAATTAAGGGCCACCTCAAGAACAGTCCTGGCTTCCTTTATTTTACCATCAATTATGTATTTTGATGCCAGTTTTATGGCATCGGGATAGGTCGCAAGCGGAAGCTGCTTGATAACTATATCTATCTCGCTCTGCAACGTGTTCAGAACTCGCCTGGCTTCCTGTACGTCCCCCGTGTCAAGGAGTGCTTTAACCCTCTTTATTTCCTTCTTGATCTCCGAAGGACTTAAGGTGGTATCAACCAGAATACTGTAGCTGTCCACCGGGACAAAAGCAATGTCTTTGTTGGCCTCGAGAGTTACTTCAAGCTCGCCGATCGCGTCTTTCAGTATTTTGAGCGCTTCCTTCGGCTTATTCTTATCAAGTAATTCTACAGCTTTATACGTATTTGCCACCGCTTCAACTGCTTTCCTGTTCAGTTCCTCTTTGAGCTTATTGATTTTTTCTTTTTCTTTGTTAACAGCTCTTTTCGAAATCTGCGAACTGGATTTGTATTTCTCCGCTCCCGTCCCGGCCTTTGCCTTGGCTGCCAGTGCTCCTGACATACCGAAAACAACTATCATCATTCCGGTGAGAAACAATACAAGGGCTTTGGTCAGCAAATTGGTGTTCGCAAAACGTCTCATGACTCCCATCTCCTTTCTTAACAATTTTTATTTTCTTATCACGCCTCCTGTGTCGTGACCTGATTACCGATCTTGGAATTTTCTTCCCTTCTTTTCCGCGCTGCAAGCGCTATTAAAATCTGACTCCACCCGCTCATTATGAGTTCCACGGAAATTAACAAGCCCAAAGACCAAATCGCCGAGTAAGGCCAGGAGACCCCAATAATAATCGCTATTATCAGGGATGCGATACCACTGATCAGCAGAAGCACCCAGTTCTTCATCTCACTCCTGTGCTGGAAAGCTATGATTATCTTAAAAATACCTGTCACCATGATAGCTCCCATAAGCACCAGCGTTAATACCAGGGATGCCGCCACGGGATTAAAAACAGAAACAAAACCGGCCATGAGATACAAGATACCGCATGCGATCTGCAACAACCTACTTTTCCATCCTTTCGAGCTCTTTATCCCGTGAAACAATTGCAATACACCATCTATCGTCATAAACGTCGCAAAAAGCAGGATCGTGCTTAAAGTCGCAAGGGGTGTCAAAATCAACCCGATAGTCCCCGTGAGCACGAAAAAGATACCAAGCGCTAACAGCCATTTCCAGTTTTTCTCAACATCCCCCCACGCGAACGCGGAGGATTCAAGCGTTTTCGATTCGTCCATTTTTCCTGTCCCTCCTTTCTCAATATAAGATTTCTTCTTTAGTTTTCCGCAGCTAAAGCCGCCGTAGGGTGAAGTTAAGTCACATTTCATAAATGTCAAGGAATTGACAACAGAAATGTCTTTTTTATTAAAATTTTTAAGAGTGTTAATAAGACACAGATTTTACCCGTAATGTTATGCTTGAAAAAGTTTTTGCAGACGTGCACAACCAGCCACAGTTACCCAAAATGCAGGTACGCGAAGACTTTTAAGGGCAACTTCCCCTGTAACAGCTTGAGATACAAGTACAAGGGTCGAAGATCCGCCGCTGGAGGCATGCTAAAGCCCAATGTGTTGATCACTGGAAGATTTCGGAAAAGTAAATGCCAGGGGGGCCTTAACTGGAAGGCTGATACGTAAACTTGTTCTTGAGCGAAACATGAGCATGCAACGAGTCTTCGACCCTTCGACCCTTCGACCCTTCGACAGGCTCAGGGCAACGCAGGCTCAGGGCAACGCAGGCTCAGTACGTTGCAGGAAAAGGGACAGCAGAAGTGGGGATATCGTGGTATCAAGAAGTGAAGAGATTGTCGAGCTTACCATGCTCTGTTTGCCGGATTTAATGTAACTGGAAATCCGAAAAAATCATTATCATTATTGATGATTGCTGGTCAGTATCAGGGACTTAACGCGACTTCCTTCCCAGCTTAAACACCGGTTACGTGTGTCATTCTTGAGCAAAATCCCCTTTTTAACAGATGTCTATATGGTTGCCTGATTTTAAAAATGTATGCCAGCACCCCTAAACTTGCAAAATCAAGAATGATAAAGGCGAAGACAATCTCAAAAAACAAGCTCATAGAATCATCTTATCCCTGGGTTTCATAGTGTTTAATTAACGGAAAAGTCCCAGGGAGAAATTCCCCTGACTACCGGTATCTTACAGAGGATTCTGAAAAAGCGCTGATTGATACCACCAATCCCGGGTTTACTCTCGTGGTCACATCAGAGTTAATCGGAACAGAGGAGTTCCAGTTCCGGATTCCGATCTTCCGCTAGGCTTTCATCGGAATGATGAGCCTCACCACTGGTTATCAACAACGTCACCTTAGATCATGTATTCCCTGTAGTAAGACGCACTCTTTTTATTGACTTCCATGTGCCCCGCCCGGTTATTCGAATTTATCATTACCTGGCAGGCGTGGTTTTCCGGGCAATCACTGTAGGATGCAACAATATTGGCAGCCAGAACCAGGTCTTTCCCGGGAATGTCTTCTACCTTTACGGGCATGAGAGCAACGGGGCCGGGATACTTTGCCGTTTTCAGGATCGTGTCCGAACCGGTTTTGAGCGAGAGAATCTTTTCATTATCGATTCTGTTGCGGCCAATGATCAATTTTGTCCCGCCAGGGAGCCTGAAATGCCTGCCCCACTTGAGCAATTCCGCGTCCCGCACCCCGAATTCTGGCTCATTTTCCATCAGCTCCCGTAATTTTCTCGAAAACCCCTCCTTGGTAAGCATGCATCCACCGCCGGGGCTCTGGAAAACTTTTATGCCCCACAGTTCCGCCAGCTGTTGCTGCCGCTTTCGTGTTCTTCCCTGAATGTCCAGAAGCTTATCCCTCTGCACCAGTCCTTCCTTCTCTGGAACCGTGATCGGAAGAAGCTTTGCGCTGAGGGGCCTGAGGAGATAACCGTCGATGCCGGAGAGTTTCTCCACGCACCTTAAAGCATCCTTTCTCTGGCTCATCGGTCTCTGCCCCAGCACTTCTCCAGTAAAAACAAAAGCCGCTCCCACTTCCTTCATCAGCTTCCCGGCCTCGCGAACCATCAGGCCATGGCAATCAATGCATGGATTCATGTTTTTCCCGAACCCATAGCGTGGGTTCTTAAGCATTTCCACGTAGCTTTCACTGATGTCCATGGTGATAAGCGGGATATTTATCGCCTTGGCGCTTCTTTGAGCGCTTTTCGCGTTGAAAAACGGAGATACAAGGCAGACCCCCAGTACATCTATACCCTGATCTTGAATTACTTTCACGGCAAGCAGGCTGTCAAGACCACCTGAGATCAAGCCGATAGCCTTCACCTTTGCTTGGTTCATTTTTTAACCTGTTCCCTCGCTTTCAATCCCCTGTTCAGTTTACCGCTCACAAACCCTTCGAGATCAAGCGCTATTGTCCGAAACCCCAGTTTTTTGAGCCCGGCCAATATGGAGATGTATCTCCCGTCTGTGAACATGGATTCAATCCGTGCCTGCTCTATCTCTATGCAGGCAATATCATTGTAGACCCTGAGTCGTCTTTTTGCGAACCCGTGGTTCTCAAGTATTTTTTCGCCATTTTCAATCTTTTTGAGAAGCTCCCTGTCTATGGGAGTGTCATACGGGATCCGGGAAGCGAGGCAGGCATTTGACGGCCTATCCCACGTTGATACCTGGCATTTCTTGCTCGTTTCCCTTATCCACTTTTTGCCTGCACCTGCCACCAAGAAGGGGCTTATGATTCCGAGCTCCTCCAGCGCCCTCAAACCGGGCCTGTAATCGGCAGTGTCATCCTTGTTCGTCCCGTCCAGCACAACCCTGCATCCTTCTTCTTCCGCTGCTTTAAGCATGGCACCAAAAAGCCTTTTTTTGCAATGGTAGCACCTGTCAGGTGGGTTCGAGGCAATAGCCGGATCACTCAGAATCTCCACGGGAATTACCCTGTGATCAATGCCCAGCTTCCGGGTAGAGCGTTTACACAATTCGATTTCTTCCTCTGTCTGGAAAACGGTGGAAGCGGTTAGGGCAACCACGTTTCCGGGAAGAAATTTCGAGCACAGGAAAAGAAGCAGGGAGCTGTCCGCTCCGCCGGAGAAGGCTACGGCCACTTTAGAAAAAGGTTTTATCAACTTTTCAAGTTTATCCAGAATGTCGTTGTTCACTGTTTCCACTTTGACCAGAGATGTATTTCCGGGTTTGTGCGGCCCCGTCATCCAACCCGCAAGGCCAAATGACCATAATTTTAAAGGGATATCCGGGGATGGAGGTTTTACATCCCTGGTAATTAAAATCCCGGTTTTTCCGGGCCTGCCCGGCACCGGGAGACAGTCACTTTCGCTGTGTATCCCCCGCTCATTTCATGGACCCATACCCGGAGATTTCCGGACTTTTGCCGGAAACGCACAACGAGCTGCCGTCTTCATAACCGGCAGGTTTACATGCTTTGCTTGGGACTCCCCGGCAGCAACTCTTGGGGTTCTCCAAGGAGAAACTTGCCTTCTTTTATCCATGATTTCAGAATATTCGCAATTTCCTGCGCCCTAATGTAGCTGGAAAGAGGAACGGTATGAACGCGTTTGCCCCTTACATCTATCCATCCCGATTTGAGTTGACTGTAGGTTACCTCGCAAAGTGGTTCTTTTTCCACGCCGCTGTAATCTTTTACCTGCGTAACTATATCATCGTCTGATACTCCCGTATATTGAGCTATTTTCTCATTTAACACGGGTATTGGCACTCCAATAGCAACAGCAAGGGAACAGCCGTATCCCTGCATGCTGATTCCCAGGAGCCAGCGCGGACTCATTTCCTTCAAGTTACCGATAACCATGAGTGTCCCCGCCGGTCCTTTCGGACATCCGTTGGGAAGCCTGGGGACATCAGGGTTATGTTGCGTGCCGTGCCAGGCTATGTAACCCTGTGCACCTCCCAGGAAAATTCTCGTTCCTATCCCCAGGGTCTCGTAGTAGGGATCGTTTAACAGGGGACTGAGTTGCCCGGACGTACAGTAGTTAGCGTTTCCGAGGTTGGGTTTAAGCGTTCCCATGTAGGTATATATCGTTCTCTTGGACAGGTTTACCGCGCAGTTGTAGTTCTGATAAGCATTCCTGGGATTACAGAGAATGGCATTGGGCAGATCACGAAGAGTAATATCCTTTTCCACGTACTTGCAGGGATAGCAGTCCGTACCGTAAGCCTCTGCTTTTAACCTGATGGTTTTACCGGCAACTAGATCGTGTATGACGTGGCCACCGCCATAATCGAATGACCCCGGGTGAATCTTGTTCAACGGATCATCGTATACCGGCTCGGTTGCTCCCAAAAAAACGTCCACCGCGGCCAGCCCGGCATATGCAG
>JALXAI010000198.1 GCA_026992215.1 Desulfobacterales bacterium
AATTACTGCCGACCATGGGAACGCGGACGAGATGTTCGAACTGGATAAAAAAACCGGGGAAGTGTTAAGAAATAAAGAAGGAAATCCGAGGTCAAAGACGTCGCATACCCTGAATCCGGTGCCTTTTATCATTTTTGATCCCGGGTTTAACGGGGAGTACAGGTTAAACCCGGAAATTGAGAAGCGGGGACTTTCCAACATAGCGGCCACGTGTTTTCAGCTGCTCGGGCTTGAACCACCCGATTTTTACGATCCACCGCTCCTGGTTTTCGATTCGAGGTAAAACCGGTAAGCTCGCCATCGAAGCAAAAGCAGCGATGGATATGCTTCTTTTACGACAAAACGTGAAGATTCCATGATAGGGAATACCAGGCGCGGATTTTTTGGACTCTTGCGGAAACTCCGCCGGGGTTTGCCGCTCCCTGCAAAAATGTTTTTCCTCGCTCTTTGATTTACGCTTCCCTTTCTTTGCACATTCCTCTGAACGTCTTACCCCGTATAGAATAAAGTTGACAAAGAGGTTTAACTATTATAGCAACATAACTCTCATGAACCGTCCCGGGGCGGTCCGGAGAAACTCAAAATTGACGCGCAGCCGGCCTTTTGTATTTTTCAGGCAATGCTGTTTAAGGAGAGAGTATGAGGGAGATTGACGTAAACAAGGTCACCGAAGCTGTTAGGGAACTCTGCATCAGGGCTAATACTCAACTGGGTGATGACATGCTGGAGGCTCTGAAGCGAGCCCTGGATATGGAGGAATCCCCGCAGGGCAGGGACATCCTGGAGAAGCTTATTTTAAACGCGCAAATAGCCAGGGAAGAGAGCATTCCTATTTGCCAGGACACTGGATTCGCGGTGGTATTTGTCGAACTGGGACAGGACGTGCATATTAAGGGCGGTTCCCTGGTGGATGCGATAAATGAAGGAGTAAGGCGAGGATATGCCGACGGCTACCTGCGAAAAAGCATCTGCCATCCTTTTACCAGGCAAAATACCGGTGATAATACTCCGGCGATAGTACATGTAAACCTTGTTCCGGGAGATGCGCTCAGACTTGTTGTTGCCCCCAAAGGCGGGGGAAGCGAAAACATGAGCCGCGTGACAATGCTTACTCCCGCTGCCGGAATTGAAGGCATAAAAGAATTTGTCGTAAACAGGGTCAGGGAATCGGGGCCGAATCCCTGTCCGCCCACCATTGTGGGAGTTGGCATAGGCGGGACGTTTGAGATGGCGGCGATACTTGCAAAAAGGTCGTTGTTGCGAGAGCTGGGGAGTGAGAACAGGGATCCGGAACTCCGAAAACTGGAAGAAGAATGGCTTGCTGCCATAAACGATCTTGGAATAGGGCCCCAGGGACTGGGTGGCCGGATAACCTCTCTTGCCGTCCACATTGAAATGATGCCGTGTCATATTGCGAGCCTTCCCGTGGCGGTTAATATCCAGTGCCATGCTGCCCGGCACAAGGAAACCGTGATTTGAAATTTGTCATGACGGGGGATGGTATCGAGGCTCGTGAGGAATTCGTCATTGACTAGCGATTGGTAATTCTGCTAGAAGTTGTTACCGTTTTCATCGGATGAGGGAAAAATATGAGCGACGTGATAAAACTGGAGACACCACTGAGTGATTCGGACATTGAAGGGCTCA
The DNA here is from genome assembly GCA_026992215.1 of Desulfobacterales bacterium. Classification (GTDB taxonomy): domain Bacteria; phylum Desulfobacterota; class Syntrophobacteria; order B119-G9; family B119-G9; genus B119-G9. The sequence continues at coordinate 1,648 of JALXAI010000198.1, forward strand.
GCATTGGTGACAGGGTCGAAATTACGGGTATAATCTACACCGGGCGCGATGCGGCCCACAAGCGCCTGGTAGAATTGCTAAAAGAGGGTAAAGAGCTTCCTTTTGATATAAAGGGACAGGTTATTTACTATGTTGGCCCTTCCCCGGCTCCTCCGGGAAGACCCGTGGGTGCGGCGGGTCCGACCACTTCCTACCGGATGGACCCATATGCTCCTTTTCTGATAGAAGCCGGCCTCAAGGGCATGATCGGAAAGGGTGCGAGGGGGCCGGAGGTGATCGAAGCCATGAAGAA
>JALXAI010000199.1 GCA_026992215.1 Desulfobacterales bacterium
CCATATTTTTCGTCCATGGTGATGCCGAGGATGCCAATTTCAGCACACTTCTTAAAAAAATCCGGAGGGAACCAGTCCTCCTCGTCGATCTTTTCCTGGATCGGAGCCAGTTCAGTCATCGCCCACTTGTACACAGTCTCCCTCATCATTCTCTGTTCGTCACTTAGCTGAAAATCCATCTATGCCTCCTTCAAATTTGATAGCATGTTTTAACAAGATTTACCGAACCCACTGGAAATAGCCATCTCAATTGATGTCCCGAGACTAAACTACCACTGCATCAATTAGTGAATAATTAGACTTTTGTCAACTTGAATACAGTGAAGTGCATGATGGAACGCTCCGGTAAAATCTTCGCAAAAAGCCATGATAAATGGGCTATGACAGGAGAGCCACCATCGGCGATGATCGCCTTTTTTCCTGTTGCAGCTCTGCTGTGCTACACAAAATCCGTATTAGAATACTCCTTTTTGAACATGTAACGTTTTAGCGTAACACAATTTTCGTGTTGCGATTTGTCAGTTTTTACCCTCCTATAATTGTGCCATATGGCAATGAAGTTGATTGCGTGTTAGAGTAGCACTTGGAGATTGCGTAGCATTGTTCTCTATAAAGTAACTGTTTTAGATGAAGCAGGCTAAATACAAAGAATCTTGATAAACAATTTGTGAGACTGTTTATTGACGGATTCAATTGTTCATTTTTCGAAGCATCAACTGCTCTGGCCGAAAATCCTGGGTATAGACCGGGAAATACACCGGGTTATTTGTTATGAAAGTTGTAATATTTTTATTATCTTGCGGTTTAGGGCTCTTTTTTCTGATTAATAAGGGTCTGAAAGGGCCTGCCAGAACGTTGGACGAGTTGATTGTACCCATACAAGATTTACTAAAACGGGGTTATGATGGGGGACTCCTGTTTATATACATTCCTCATACAAAGTATTTCATCCAGCTGAGAAAATACGTAACAGGACCGGGCAGTTACGGGATAGAATTGTGTTTTCCTGATTGTGATTGGTCCAGGCATCTTTTCGGAAAGTTAGAAGAAATTTGTAAACAAGAACGAATTAAATACGAAATTACGGAAAAAACTCGTATCAGTCCTGTTGAATTTTTGTGCATTGACTTCGGTAAAGATAGCAATGTAGCCCATGAATTCGTGAAAAAGATAATCCTTGAAGTTTTTGGCATGGACAATAAGGTTAAGTTGTTCGCCAAATTACAAAACGCGACCATTGAAGACAAGTTAATTGACAGATGATGATGGCGCAAATATGAAGAAAGCGATCATAAATCGAATGGTGAACAACGACTTCCCAAAATATTCTCTGAAAAAAAGAAGTATCATGTGGTGGCTTTCTTGCACTCATTTGCTTGAGACTCATTGTTCTTACCTGACTTTCTGGCTGCCGCGCCCTTGTTCACGTTAGGGCATAAAGGCAAACTGTTCAAACGGGTGCGGAGGGCGCGCAGATAGGCACTGCTACTCAGGCCTGTCTGGAGAAACAAGGCCAACCAGCACGATGGGAAAAAATCCGTCACCTGCTGCAATCATTTATATGTAAAAACTGTCAATTCCAGATTAAAGTAAGCGCACCCGACGGGATTTTCAACCGTGTCATTCCCGGGGAATCGGGCTAACAAGGTATTACGGGATGTCTGAAGTTAGCATGAAGTTTAAGGGACTTTTACGAATCGATTTTATTTCTTGGGGCGAAAGCAGATCTTCGCCCCAAACCCGATCATCGGCAATGTATCTTATTCCCGCGCGGGTGCTATGAGCAACTATCGGCTAGTGGTGATGTTCTTCTACGTGCTCAGCTTTTACTTCTTCCTTTTTTTCGTGTTCAGGGGATTCTTTCTTCAGGGTTTTTTCTTCATGTTTCTCTGCTTTTTCAGGTTCTTCGACAGTCTTTTCTCCTGCAAGTTTCCTGAACTTGAGAGTCTTTCCTTCCTGGTTGGTTATAGTCAGTTCTTTTCCCGAAACCTTGAAAGCAACCTTGATGGATCCCAGATCCCCGAAAATGACCTTGAAATGATCTTTATCCACGAAGCCATAGTTAGCTTCATAAACTGATGAATCGGTATATATCCTGATTTTGCCCTTTTTCAAAAACTCTATGACCTGATCGCCATCCACCTGCTTCCATTTTCCTTCCAGATCCCATATTGGTTTAAAAGAACATGAAAAAAGAGCAACCAGAAACAAGCTTGCAATAATCACTCGCACTGACTTCATCCCACTAACCTCCCTTTTGACACGAAGCTATCCGGTTTATTGTATCGTTTCTACTGCGTAGCCTTTCTGATCCCTGACCAGGACAAAAAGCATATCCTTGCTTCCCTGGTGGAGGAAAGAAAAATCAAGCACGTCCTTGGAAATTCTTTTTGACTCCCAGGTAGTTGGTATCTGATTACCTATCCATTTGACGGCAGCCACGGAATCCCGCCCTTTCCCCTGCTTTACGACAGTCCTTATCTTTCCCACCAGATTTTGGGGTTCCCGCTCCTTGTTGATAAGAAAGCTCTGGGCATCAAATTCCACGTGAAGCTCGAACCGTCTCGGCGCAAATACGTGGCGGAAAGTTTTCTTCTCGAATCCGCCCCTGTATTCGTCTTTTTCCAGCTTGATGGGGTAAGGAATTTCTCTGAATGGTCCGAAATTTATGTCTGACGTGGCATCAACCCTTTCCTCGGGCGTAAAATACCCGTTTACGTAATGGTTGGGTTCCAGGATGATTACGTGCTGAGGATTATCGGGTACCAGGTTAAACTGGTACACCGAATAAATGTCATGAGCCGGTTCGTATATTACCGGCGGCGAAAGTGCGCCGGTACCTGAGTCCCATTGTAGCTGGTAAATATCTCCGTCGAAGGGATCGTATTCACCCTTTTTCTGGGCGAGAAGAACTTTTTTGCCACTTCTGTCCTGGATGACCCTCAGGTAATAAGGCAACTGACTCGCCATGGGCGCATAGGCAGTGCCTTCGTGGGTCAAAATAAGGGAAACGAGACGGCTGTCTTTCTTGTCGAGTACTATAAGCTTCTCGGCCAGAGTAACAATAAGTTCGTCCTTGCCGTCTCCGTCAAGATCAATGGCATGCAGATGCAGTGCGATAATGTCATTATTGTTAAAGGTGTATTTATCGATGTATTCCAGCTGGTTGTCATGTAGTGTATAGCGAAAGATGCCCCTGTCGTTAAGAAAAACAAAATCGGGGTTCCGATCCCCGTCCACTTCGCAAATGACAAACCTCTTGTAGTCCTCCCTCACCCGGTAAAAATTATGTTCCACGGAGGCCATGGCTTTTCTGAAGTCAGAAACCTTCTCAGTGGGTACCTGGGCTTGTTTAAACGTTCCGGCCTGCGGGGTGACGGCCGGGGCTCCCGTCACGGCAGCACTAGGAGGAACACTCGGAACCACCGCCGGTTGGCGTGCCGCCAGAATGATGTTTTGTCCCACCGGGGCTTCCGTTACAACCGTTTTGGGATATTTTATGGTTTGAGCATAAAGGGTGTCTTTCGAATAAAGGGATTGAACCTTGCACACGAGGTAATCTTTGCCGGCTTCAAGACGAAGCACAATTCCGTATCTGTCCGTTGCAGGTATAACCTTGTTACCTTTTATTTCCACGACTTCATAATTTTTACGAAGCAAAGTGTCACGAAGTGACTGATACGGACCGAAAACATCCTTATCCTTAACGTTGGTATACAGGTAAATCACGGGAGAACTGGGCACCACGATATTGTCTCCAACCGCAATTTTCTGCCCCAGTACCGCCATGACCTGAGCCAGTGCTTCTTCTCCGAATATCGATTCAACCCTTATCACTCCTGCGGGTTTCTGGAGGTAAAGAGGAACATTCGGCTCGGCGCTGAGAACCAGGTACTCTGTACCTCGCCTGGGTGGCTGACCTTTGAACCTGAATACCACCCGATCCTTATATTTTTCTTTTATTTGTGATACCTTTTTAAAAGTCGCGGGGAACCTCGATTCCAGAAATGCGGTAAGCTGATCCCATTTAAAGTCGCCGGCTTTTGCGTACACGGGGTAAATAAGCAGAAAAACAATCAGGAGAGCTACACTTTTTCTTTTCATTTACGCTCCATCCATCGTTTATGATAGCATTGTGGAAACACGGTACTCTTTCTCATAGCATCTAAATTTGCCTATGGCAAGATTTTAAAAAGGAGAGACAAATGCGAAGGATAAAAATAATATGCACTATCGGGCCTGCATCCGAGGACAAAAGAATTTTGATACAGATGGTAGAAAAAGGCATGAATGTAGCTCGCCTTAATTTCTCTCACGGAGATCATGCTGAACACCTTCAAAAGATCAGATTGCTCAGGGATGTGGAGAACCAAACAGCGGAATGTTTATCGATCCTGCAGGACCTGGCGGGTCCCAAGATCAGGATAGGTGAAATCCAGGGGGGACGATTACACCTTGAGAGAGGTGAAAAGATACAGCTCACAAATAACATTGAGAAATCAGACGGGAAAACCATCTTCGTGAACTATCCGTATCTTATAAAGGACCTGAATCCCGGCGATGTCATTTTGCTGGCAGATGGCAATATTGAACTCGAAGTAGTAGACATAAGGGGTGACGTAGTATCGTGCACCACGGTAGTTGGTGGCTTCCTGGGGTCCCACCAGGGAGTAAGTTTTCCGAAAAGCAAGCTTTCCGTGGAGACCTTTACCGAAAAAGACAGGAAAGACCTGCTGTTCGGACTTGAAAACGGTGTCGATATGGTGGCGCTATCCTTCGTACGCAACGTGGCAGACATCGAAAAGGTGAGGTCTTTTATGGAGGAACATGGCAAGGTACTGCCAATAATTGCCAAGATCGAGAGAAGAGAGGCTATAGATAATATTGACGAAATCATAACGGAAGCTGACGGAATAATGGTAGCGAGGGGTGACCTGGGGGTCGAGATTAAGCTCGAAAGAATACCTCTTCTTCAAAAAATGATCATAAGAAAAGCAAATAACGCGGGAAAACCTGTTATCACAGCAACCCAGATGCTCCGTTCTATGATAAGGAATCCAAGGCCAACCCGGGCAGAAGTTTGTGACGTAGCCAACGCAATTTTTGATGGTTCCGATTGCTTGATGCTCTCGGAAGAAACCGCATCAGGTGATTATCCTGTCGAATCAGTAAGTTTTATGTCAAGGATCGCGGACGTGAGCGAGGCTGAATTCCCCTTCTGGGACTGGGTAAAAAGGGATTTGGCATACGGGGACTCGAGTGATATGAGCACCGAGGATGCTACAAGTCATTCCGCAACGGTTCTGGCAAGAGACATTAACGCCGTTGCGATAGTGGCAAGTACAGCGTCAGGGATGACTGCAAGACTGGTGTCGAGGTTCAGGCCCGAGTGCCCGATCATAGCAATGACTCCCTACCAAAGCACGTTGAGATCCCTGAACATCTCGTGGGGCGTCATGCCCGTAAAAGTTCCTGTTTTCAAGGCCACGGACGAGTTGTTTAATCTCGCTTCACAAGTGGTCATGGAAAGGAATATAGGACGAAAGGGTGAAAGAATAGTAATTACGGCGGGCGTACCCGTTGGAGTAAGGGGAAAGACAAATCTCCTAAGAGCCATGGAGCTGTAATGTGTGATTCTTAAATACTACCATCAAAACATTTAATATCATGCCGGGATAGCCCATGGCCGGAAAGGTTGAGGAAAATTGCAGTTTCCGGGGCGATTACTTGAAGCCCCACGACCATTTAAAGTTTTTCATTCTAAAGTGCTTTCATTTACTTAACTGCTCTTTTCGACTCTTTTTTTTCTCGCAATCTCTGCCAGTCTTTCGTCAAAGATTCTCGCAATCTCGAGTTTAAAATCCCTGGTATAAAAGGAACGTTCCTTGCTGATAGCTTCCTTTGCTTTGAGCCACAGTTTTTTCAGCTCTTCGGTGCTGGAGACCGAACTGGTGACCTTCTTGTAATCACCCAGGATCATGGTCCTGAACTGGGCCTGCCTTTTTTCAAATGCATACTTGATTCTTGCGTTCTGGTTGTTTGTAAACCCGCATTCTGAGCCAAGCTTTTTCAGGTCTTGAAAGTTTTTCGCAAGGCTTTCGAAGTCCTTACTCTTCAGCATGTTTTTCAAGCCTCTCTCAATAATGGCATCATTTAGTTGCCTACGTCTCCGCTCAAAGCTTCGTTTCAGTAATTCCTTGTAATCTTTGGTAAAAAATCGCAGCCCCTCTAAGTAGGTAGTTTTTTCTTCATAGAACCTGTTAAGTTCGTCCACGTCTTTGATGTCCCTCATTTCCGAAAGAATGCCCTCGATGTCTATCGGATCACGAAAATCAACAATCAGATGGCCTTTTTCTCTGTCCACCGCAAGCAGAATTCCGTTTATTTCGAAATCGTCCAGTGAATTATGGGTACATTTATCAACTATCCACGAAAACGATAAACCGTTTAGAGATTCGCTCAAAATTTCATGCCTGAGACCAAGATTCCCTGCCAGGGGGCGGAAATTTATTTTTGAGTACGAGTCCTTACCCGTTTCGGTGCAAAGTTCTACCGAAATCTTTACCGAGAGTAGCAGCAATTTCATCCAGTTCTCCAGGGAAAGATACCCGGGAATATCCCTGAAGTGGTAGAAACAAGGTTTTCGGTTGAAGCGTGCGATTTGTGTCAGGAAGTAATCGGCTGCACGCGGCTCTTCGTTTTCGATAAAGCGGTGGATTTCCCGTGCCGACTGAAGCTGTTTAATAAACGTTTTCAA
>JALXAI010000200.1 GCA_026992215.1 Desulfobacterales bacterium
ATAAAAGACTAACCTTTCAATAAATACTTTTCTATCAAGGGTCGGGATACCCGGCCCTTGAATAATTCTTGCCCTGAAAGTCCGGAATCAGCCAGCTTCAATAAGTTGCCCTATTGGCATGTTTCGTAAGAAAATCCGTTGCGTTCTTCAGTGCTTCATCCAGTGTTTTCGAGTTCTGGACAAGCCTCCACATGGTGTGCCCGAATTGGAAGTTTTGAGCGAAATAGGCCGTGAATTCTTTTAGTCTTCCCAGCCTCCTTTCTTCGGGAAGATAACTCGTCAGCAATTCGACGTACCTTTCGTAAACCCGTAGAAAGGATATTTCAGGGAGGGGCTCGGATTTATACGGCCAGAGCCTAGCGACGATTTCCCTGAACACCCATGGCTTTTTTACCGCTGCTCTCCCGATCATCACGCCGTCGCACTTCGTCTCCAGAAACATTGACTTTGCCGAGCGCGCATCGGTAACGTCACCGTTTCCAATCACGGGCACTGACACCATCTCCTTGATTTTCCGTATGAATTCCCATCTGGCGGGTCTTTTGAAACGATCTTTTTTCAGGCGACCGTGCACTACAATCGCATCCACGCCCTCTTCCTCGAACATTCCGCACAGTCTCTCCATGTAATGCCAGTCGGCTTTTTCTCCGAGCCTCAACTTTACGGTAACGGGCCAGTTAACCCTGGACCTCAGTTCTCTCAGCACGGAAGCACACCTGTCTCTGTCTTGCATAAGCGCGATTCCCCCTCCTTTTTTCACTATGGCAGGTGCTGAACACCCGAGATTAAGGTCTATTCCCTGGCACCTGCATTCTTTTAGCCTTTCAATGGCGGGAGGCACTTGAGATGGCTCGTAAATTAGTAACTGGTAGATGAGCGGAGTTTTTTGCAGGTGGTTCTGGAGGTAGAAGGATTTTTCAGGTGATTCATTGGCCACTGCCGCTGCACTCAACATCTCCGTATAAAACAGGCCACAGCCCCCCATTTCCTCCACGAGTAATCGAAAGGGGTTATGGGTTATCCCTGCCATGGGGGCCATCACAAGCGGCGGTACTATCTCAAGGTCTTTTATCCTCAGTGAATCAGGAACCTTCATTGGAAAACTTCTTGAGTTGTTTCAGGTAGTACGTCCTGTTCTCGGGCCTCAATTTTAAAGCCTTTTTGATTGTTTCTATCGCCTTTGCCCGCTGTCCGTTTGCAAAGTAAGCCTCGGCGAGGGTATCGAGTATATAGGGCGCCTGTTTTATCGACGCGGCTTTTTTGGCCAATTTCAGCCCAATCCTTGGATGATAAAATTTCTTGTTTTTAGATGTTACATAAAGCCATGCCAGGTTATTTAAGGCGTCGGCATTGTATGGATCAAGTTCCACTGCCCTCTCCAGGAACCTTGCCGCGAGCTCGATTTTCCCCCGTTCAAGCATAAGCGAACCGGCTGCGAGACTGAACCGGGCTTCGTCCATAGATGTCCTGGCTCTCTGGCTTTGAAGCCAGGTAAGCTCCAGTCTTGTTCTAAGGCGCTTTTCCAGGGAACTTCCCTGGAAGCTGATACCGCCCCAGCACAATAATCCGAAGGTTATAAAAAAGGCTAACAGAGAAGCGTAGAGTTTTTTATCATGCCTGCGTATAAACGAGCGATCCGCTTCGCTTTTTATCAAATATTCAACCCTTTCTCTTATGCTGAAGTGATGCCAGCTGGGAACGTCCCTGGTGTTTCCGGAGAGGTAGGCGATCTTTTCAAGGGCGCTCACGAGAGGTTGAGCCCTTCCGATCACCTCGAGAGCGTAAAGGTCCGCCTGCCGCTCACAATTCCTCATAAAGTAGCCGAATACGTATCTAAAATAGAAAATCAAAAGTATTAGCAGGGGTATCGAATAGACAAAGGCGACAACGTCGGGGTTTTGAGATGCGAGCATTACCAGCTCTGCCATGGGCTTGATCTGCAGGAGAAACAGGAAAACCGCGTCCCACAATAGATATATCAGGACTGCATAGGCTATTAACAGAACAAGATACAGGGGGAGATGATGGCGTCTGACGTGTCCCATTTCATGGGCGACCACTCCTCGGATTTCTTCCGGAGACAGCACGTCAAGCAATGATTCCGTAATCAGCAGGTATCTCCATCTCCGTAAAAAACCTATTACACCCGCGGTAAGAACCTTCCCCGCAAAAATAGGCCAGAGGCATATTTCACGGAATTGAAAATCCTGCTCCCTGCAAAAATCGGCAATATTTTGCCTGTGGAATCCCTCGGGTAAGGGACGGCAATTCCAGAACCTGACAATCAGGGAAGGTCCGAAACAGGCAAAGAGAATCAACAGGGCGAAGATCATGAAAAGATGCCCGATGTCGGTACTCAGGAAAGGGATGTGAACCGTTTTTAACAGTAACTGGACGAGGTCCACAAAAAACGAAATTATAAACCATGGTGCCAGGATACCCAGGTTGAAGCTGATGTTTTCTCTTACAAAAGATTTTCTGTCCAGCACGGCGTCGCCGGGAAATTGGTGAAACCGGTAGCCGAAGTACCAGATTACCACCTGGTGAATCCACAGGAGCAGCAGTGCCATCGCCCCGGAGAAAGTGATAAAATCTTCCGTCAGGGGGATTAGATCAATGTAATACTTGATTCCGAGGACGTATACGTAAATCGTGATAAAGCCAAGGGCAAGAGTGGTGAGCCTGAATTCCAGAGCCTGGTATGCCCTTGCTGAAACCGATCCTTTGCGTATTCTTCTCTTGAGAACGGAAAAGGAATAACCCGTTATGAATACAAAGGAAAAAAACAGCCCCAGGGCCAGAATCGCGGTAATAAGGCCCGGGTAAGGAGGACTTTTCTCCGGTCGTTCAAGGGAATATAGGGTCAGTGCAACCAGAAAGTAGATAAACTGGGAATACATCGATCTCCGGCTATATCAAAGAGGTTGAATTTTGTCCGGTTCAGGGTGAAACTTAACGAATCGCTGAGCCCGTGTCTCGGAATCGTATCCCGATGGTGAACCCGGTGGGTCTTCGAAAACGCCCCAGTAATTTAAAACGTACCTGATAAAAAAAGGCGCGTCACGATCAATTTCTTTCGAGACCTGTTGTAAAAAGTGCCCCAGGAGCCATCGTTGTTTAATCATGTCCGGCATCCCTGGGAAGTCTTCGAGTCTTGTTGATGACTCTGCTATCAACTTCCATGCGGAAGGAAAAAGATTTGCGGTCACAGAAACAAGGCCGTTTTTGTTGGGATTTTCCAGAAACAAGCTTTCTTTGCCGTCGTATATCCTGAAATCTGCCCTGTCTCTCATTATTCTTGAGTAGCTCAAGCCATGCTTGATATCAGAGGCATTTATAAGACCGCACACACCGGGGAGTTCCGCAATTTTTTTCAGTACAGCGGGAACCAGGTTTCTCCTCCTGTAAAAGGGCTTCGAAGTTTGTATCCTTTCCGGATCGTTCATAAGTAGTACGGGTAAATCCGACTTTGACAGCAGGCCTCTATAATAATCGGGAAGCCCGCGATTGCTGTGATACCAGAGGGGTAAATCAACCAGGAAAATGTTTCGGGTTTCTTTTATTTGACCGACCGCACCCAGCACAGCTTCCAGAATATCCCTGGTTTCGCTTTCGCTGGAACCGGTGATCACAAGGAAAACAGGGACGTGCGAAGGAATTGCGTCCACGCATCTTTCAATGAAAAGCCGCTGGTAGCGGGCCAGGTCATCCCTGATTTTCCAGAACAGCGGGTCAATCAAAATACCGTCAATCCTGGTGTTTAACATCGGGAAAAGGCGGGTAAAATCCGCTGCTTCGGGCTCTTTTTTTTGCGGTAGAGCAAGACTGACTATTAATCCTCTCGGGAGATTGTATTTTTTCATTGAGAAAACCTGATTTTACCCTGTCCCAGAAGGTCGTGCAGGTGGAGAACGCCAACGAGTTCACCGCTGGCGTCCACAATAGGCAACACTGTGATCAAGTACTGTTCCATCATTTCAAGGGCTTCGGCCACGGAACGGCCTGCCTCTATTCTCTTGGGATCCGTCGTCATAACTTCATCGACGGTGATTTCCGTTATATCTCCGTGGCGCAAAAACACCCGCCTCAGGTCACCGTCGGTTATTATACCCAGGAGGTTCTTTTCCCCGTCTACAACCAGGGTTGCTCCCAGATTTTTTTTGTCCATTTCTTTTAGTGCATCCGTAAGCAGCGTCCCGGAGGTGACCAGTGGAATATGGGCTCCTGTCCGCATGACCCTGTTCAGGGATACCTTGAGGCGCTCGCCAAGATGTCCCCCGGGATGAAATCTTTTAAAATCGCACGCTTTAAAATCTCTTCTCTTGATCAACACCACGGCCAGAGCGTCGCCCAGGGCGAGCATGGCCGTTGTGCTGGCAGTGGGTGCCAGCCCCAGCGGGCAAGCCTCCCTTTGCACTCCGGAATAAATTACCACGTCTGCGTGCCTGGCAAGAGTCGATTCGGGATTGCCCGTGATGGCGATAACTTTTACGCCGAGCTCTTTCAACGTTGGAAGTATTGAGTTTAACTCGTCTGTCTCGCCGCTGTTGGACAGAGCCATCACGAGATCGGTAGGCAAAACCATGCCGAGATCTCCGTGCTGTGCCTCGACAGGGTGAAGGAACAGTGCCGGGGTACCGGTGCTGCAGAATGTCGCCACAATCTTTCGTCCGACTATGCCCGATTTGCCAATCCCGGTTACAATGACCCGCCCCCTGTTTTCTTCAATCAACCTTACCGCCCTGCAGAAATTATCGTCTATGCTGTCGACGAGGCCCATGATACCTGCGGCTTCTATTTCAAGAACTTTTCTGGCTTCACGAATTACGTTGTTCATGGCAGATGTTCCGGCAACACTATTATTGACACTCGCTGGTTCCGCTATATTGGTCATTTTTCGAAACAATACTTCGACAAACCGGGGTCATACTTCACGGGGTAATCACCGGTGAAACATGCCAGGCAAAAATTATTCCCGTCTGTCCCTGTCCCTTCGATAAGTCCCTGCACACTCAAATAGCCCAGCGAGTCGAGCCCGATGAACCGTTTGATTTCATCCACGCTGTGCGTGGCCGCGATCAGTTCACCCTTGGTTGAAAAGTCAATCCCGTACGGGCACGGGAAGCGATGGGGCGGACAGCTGACCAGCATGTGAATCTCTCTTGCTCCCGCCTCCCTCAGGGTCTTTATCCTCGTCTTACTTGTCGTTCCCCTGATTATGGAATCTTCGATAATGATAATCCTTTTGCCCTTCAGCAATTCTTTCACCGGGTTGAGTTTTACCTTCACGGCGAAATCTCTCATTGCCTGGGTAGGTTGAATGAAGGTTCGCCCTACGTAGTGGTTTCGTATAACGCCCATTTCAAGCGGAAGCCCAGAGCCTTCCGTGTAACCCAGAGCAGCATAGTTTCCGGAATCCGGAAAAGGCATAACAAGATCGGCATCTATCGGGTATTCTCGCGCCAGTATATGCCCCAGGCGCTTACGGCAAAGGTAAACGTTTTGCCCGAAGATGTTGCTGTCAGGCCTGGCAAAGTAGATAAATTCAAAAATGCAGTAAGCGGAGCGGGCACGAGGAAAGGGCTTGATTGATCTCAGACCGTTTTCGTCAATAAAAACCATCTCACCCGGCTCCACGTCTCTCAGGTAGCTGGCTCCGATCAAGTCCAGCGCACACGTTTCCGATGCAAGAATGTACGCACCGTCCAGCTTTCCTATGCATAGGGGGCGAAATCCGTGTGGGTCACGCACACCGATAAGTCTTTTCCTGGTGCCGATTAGAATTGAATAAGCGCCCTTGATTTCGTTAAATGTCTTGACCAGCGATTTTTCCAGCCCGTTACTCATGAAACGGGCCATCAGGTGTACAACCACTTCGGAGTCCATGGTGGACTGGAAAATTGAACCTTTTTCTTCGAGAGATCTCCTTATCTCTTCGGCATTAACAATATTGCCGTTGTGTGCAATGGCATAGTACTCTCCGGCATAGTTTACCAGGAAAGGTTGCGCGTTGGCCAGAAGAGACGATCCGGTCGTGGAATACCTGACATGGCCTACAGACAGGCTGCCGACCAGCTTTTTCAACGTGTTTTCATCGAATATTTCTGAGACAAGCCCCATGCTCTTGTGTTCGACTATGCGGCAGCCGTCTGACGTGACGATTCCCGCACTTTCCTGCCCTCTGTGCTGAAGAGCATAAAGACCGAAATAGGTCAACTTTGCGGCATCCGGATGACCGTATACTCCAAACAATCCGCATTCCTCTTTCCTGGTAGGGTTGAATACTGGCAAAAATTTTTGTTTCACGATCTTACCTCATGATGGCGATACTTTGTTTCTTATGCCGTGGCCTCACTTCCTGTTTTGTGCCAGGTGATATTTCTGGATGTTCCTGACACCCCAATCACCTTTTCTAATGGCGGAAATACCGTCAACCAGCGCCCTTGCTCCGGGAATGGTGGTAGCATACGGGATATTGTAAAGAAGGGTGGCCCGCCTTATTTGATATGAATCGGACACCGTTTTTTTGCCCATGCTCGTATTGATTACCAGCTGAATTTCACCATTTTTGATGTAATCAACGACGTGAGGGCGCCCCTCTCTTATCTTGTTTACTTTCCTGTTGTCGATTCCCTTGATCTTAAGATACCTAGAGGTGCCGCGGGTTGCCATAATCGTGAAGCCCATTTGTGCAAGCTCCCTGGCTATCGGTACAAGTGCTTCCTTGTCCCTGTCTCTTACGCTGAGGAAAACG
>JALXAI010000201.1 GCA_026992215.1 Desulfobacterales bacterium
TAATCAGCCCGTGAAAAACGGACCTTCATTTATTTCCCGGTTTGATTTTGACTTATTGGGGTCTGGGGAGAAAAGAGGTAGTGATGCTGCAATTTCGTTTCCATGGCAGAGGCGGGCAGGGGACAGTGGTGGCGACCATCTTGCTTGCCAAGGCCTTTTTCAGGGCCGGGTATTACGTCCAGAGTTTTCCCCTTTTCGGCGTGGAACGTAGGGGAGCACCCGTGGAAGCATACCTTAGAATAAGTCCCGGGAAGATATGGATAAGGACAAATTTATACGATCCTGATCACGTGGTGGTACTTGATCGTACCATGGTTCATTCGGTAGACGTAACAAAGGGGCTTAAGAAGGGAGGAATTATCCTTTTAAACGGAGAGAGGTCCCTCTTGAAAAATCTTCAGTTTCCCGGCTTCAAAATGGCAGTAGTTGACGCAACACGGATTGCTTTGAAACATGGCCTTGGTACTCGTACCCACCCTATTGTTAACACGGCAATGCTCGGCGCTTTCTCAAGGGTTTTCGGGATGCCACCGATCACTGCCATATCAGATGCCATCCGTGAAGAGGTGACCGTAAAGCCCGATGAAAACATCAAGGCTGCAAGAGAAGCTTACGATTCCGCGCAGACGGCAGATGATATGCGGAGGATAAGCGAGGTTGGATAGCGATGGGAAACACTGACAGCGAAAAAATCGGACTTACGATACTGATACCGCGTTCTTACAAAAGCAGTGAAGAAAACAGGACCGGCTCCTGGAGGTTCCTGCGGCCCAGGTACCAGGAAAAAACGGCACCGTGCAGCAGTGCCTGCCCGGTGGCACAGGATATTCCACGGATACAGATGCTTACCGTGCAGGGAGCCTTCAAGGAGGCGTGGGACCTGCTCCTGAGGGAAAACCCTTTCCCGGGGGTTTGCGGCAGGGTGTGTTTTCATCCCTGCGAGCAGGCATGTAACAGGCGCGAGTTTGACGAAGCGGTGGCGGTGCACGTAATTGAGCGATTCCTTGCAGACACGGCCAGTCGCTACGGGCTGCAACCGACGTGGAACCAACTTCCTGATCGGGGCAAAAGAGTTGCCATAGTAGGAAGCGGCCCCGCGGGCTTATCCGCGGCGTACTTCCTTGCACTTCTGGGTTACTCATGTGACGTGTTCGAATCCGCAGCGGCTCCCGGGGGAATGCTCCGCTGGGCAATTCCGCTCTATCGCCTTCCGCTTGAAGTGCTCAGCGAGGAAATTTCGCGCGTGGAGTCGCTGGGAGTAAAAATACATTGCAACCACCCGGTGGATCAGGAGATGCTTGCCTCGCTAAAAAGGAACTATGACGCGGTTTTCCTGGCATGCGGCCATCAGAAGGGTAAAAGTTTGAACATTCCCGGAGAAGATTTGCCGGGAGTGGAAGATGGCCTTGAGTTCCTTAAACAGTTAAGGACTAACTCTGAGCGGCTGACGCTGGATGGAAGGATAGCCGTGGTGGGCGGAGGAAACACGGCGCTGGACGTAGCAAGATGCGTGATTAGATGCGGTGGGGAACCGATCATCGTTTACAGAAGACGCAGAGAAGACATGAAGGCTTTCGAAGAAGAGATCAAAATGGCTCTTGAAGAAGGAGTCGAAATCCTGGAATTGAAATACCCTTCGAAAGTTGAAAAGAAAGGCCGTGAGCTGGTTTTAAGCCTGCAGGGGATGAAGGTTTCGGACGTTGACGCGGATGGCAGGGCTGTAGTTGAACCCGAGCCGGGAAACGTTGAAGAACTCGGTTTCAGCAAGGTATTTGTAGCCATCGGAACGGAGCCGGCCGAGGATTGGCTTAAGGATCTTTTATCCGGGGATAAGGGCATGAAACTGCCAGGATCCTCGATCTTTTTTGAAGACGGTGTTCCAGTTTTCTTTACAGGAGACCTCGGTTCGAGTCGAAAGACGGTAACAG
>JALXAI010000202.1 GCA_026992215.1 Desulfobacterales bacterium
GTAAATCGCTTTCCGCTCTTGATAAGCTCCTGAAAGAAATCTCCGAAGAAGAGAAAAATAACACAACGGTTTCAAAAGATCAAAAATTGCGCCGGATAACAGGGCTTTTCGGCAAGATCGAGGATACCGACGAACTCTACCATCTGATGCTGGAAGTTTTGTTCAGGGAGTATGAGTTTGACAGGGGAGTAATCCTTGTACAAAATCCCGAAACAGGAGAATTAACCCCCAAAGCGACAAGAAATACTTATGGACAAAAAGTGATCTCACGAATAGCAATATGCAGAAAGGCATTGGAGCGTGTACTTGCAAACGATGAGAATCTAATCGTCCTGGATGCTTCGCAGGATCAGCGCTTTTCCGGGGACTTCGCGGTGAAGGTTCAGGGGATCCGAACCATTGCCTGTGTTCCCTTAAGAAGAAACGGAAAACTATCCGGGGTGATTTATCTGGATACGAGAGCCGAAAAGGCAAACCTGGGAATAGAAGAAATCAGAGATGCAATGAGCATTTGTGAACAGGCATGCTTCGTATCCGAAAACGCGAGCTTGTTTGAACAACTCGGCGGTCCGGATGTTTCAATTTCGGAACTTGAAACCATCCCCTTGAGTAACTTTAAAACTCGAAGCAGGTTCGATGATTATATTCCTTTTGTGGAAGTCATTCACAGGGATCTCAAGACGTCTTACGTGAAGGTGGAAACCCTTGTGGAAGAACTACTGGAAAAGCGCTTTGCCGGAGCCTTGATTCTGACCAATGAAAAAAGACTGTGCAGAGGGTTTTCGCTTTTTTATGACGGCAGAATAGTGGGATGTTATATAAACGGAATTCATTTCAGCGAACCGCTTTCCGGGGTGGATGCCATGAATTCTCTTTGGGACATGGCACACGAACCTGATGGTTTGATGACTGTAAAATCCCTTATGCCGGAAGCAGTTGCAACCATAATGCCGCTTATTATGGATCAGAAAATATACTCCAGCCTGTTGAGCGAATTCATTCATGTTGACAAACTTCTCGATCTTTTCAAAGAAAACAAATATACGGGCTGCATAACCGGAGAAATTCATTTAAGGCGAATAAACGGGATTGTTCACATCTATGACGGAGAAGTGATCAGTTCGATAATAGGGGGAAAAATCTTTCACGGCGACAGCAAACCATTTTCCGATGTAATGAACAAGGAAGCAGCACAGATAAACGTCTATGTTTTGGAATCGAGACGACTCCTGGAGGAAGATCTTCTTTCACAGTTACCCCTGCCGGGATAAAAGGCAGAAAATGCCCCGATGCACGTCATAGAAGTACTGCAGGCTCAATAAGATCTCTCAGGTTTCTCGGGGATAGATCATGAAAAAAATTACTTTCTTCACTACTCTGATCGTACTGGCTGTTATCTCTTACGGATATCCCTCTGAAGACAGTTGCCGATGTAATCACCGGATTGTCGAAACAGGTTTTACCCGCGCTCAGGTAATTCGGCTTTGTGGAGAACCCACAACCAGCACGTCAGATATGCTTGTTTATGACCTGGGCCACAACCGTCTGGTGATAATATTTCATTTTGAAAACGGTCGCTTGAAGAAGATAGAATACAGAGACTTGATTTCGGTCATCCTTGACGGTGCACTCGAAGTTGGTGCCTACAGCCGGCAGCAAATCTTCCCATTTAGGCGTTACACGCGGCCGACGGCGTACTCTTTCCCAATCTCGCTTTTCGCAAAACCCATGTTCGAATCTCCTCCCAGCCACAATTTAAACGAATTGCATCGCACCAACAAAGATAAGGCGTTCCCCACCACGTTTTCAGACAAATCAATTTTACCGGGAAAATGTTACACTCCCAAGATAACCGGCGGGATTGGCAGTCGAATGAACAGATGCACGAAAAAAAATACCGCGATAACAATAAAAGTTATTGACATA
>JALXAI010000203.1 GCA_026992215.1 Desulfobacterales bacterium
GAGTTTTCCGGCCCTGATAAAATTCACCTCTGCACCGGCAACCTCCGCTCCCTCGAGAGCCCTTCTCAAGAGCAGGTCACTATTGCCATCTTTCCTCGGACTTCCGTAAATACCCAGTATCTTCATTTATTCCTCTTACCCATTCTCCCGTCAAAAGGTAATTACACGATAACCCTGCTTAATATACTCCGCCATCCCGGGATGACCCGACATCTTGCCAAGAAGTGGTATCCCTTCACTTTCGATCGCTTTCAATACGCCCATCTTGTTTGAACAGGCTTTGCAGGCGCCGTCTATAAGCCCTTTTTCCCTTGCGCGGGAGTACAGTCCATGCATCGGATTGCCCTTCCTCGCAATCTCAGGAATAACCCCGGTGGCTGCCCCCTCGATTACTATTTTTATTTCAAAACCCTTTTCCTTCATGTCAAGGGCATTCAACAGAACGTGCACAAAACACATTAACTCCCCGTTAAAAGCAAAAAGCACAACTTTTTCCATCTGCATTACTCCCTGTAACGTCCTGTCCAACAGCATATACATCCAGAGGCCTGATCTGCCCCCGGTCACAGCGTGCACTGCCAGCAATCTCCGGGCCACGGGACTCATGCGTGGTATCCCTGGTCTCACCGGAAGATACCGCCATACGCATTTCACGCAAAAAAGCTAAATTACACAAGCGAATTTCATTCCTTTCTCTTCCCATCCGGCGTGTCACCGGCCAAGAAAGCTATATCACCGAGGGAAACCACTCCCGGGCATGCCGGCACCACCCCGACGGTTCAGTTACCAGCAGCAAAACCACCGGGGTGATGCATTTCTACTGTATCTACTCTTCATCCTTTGTTGAACCCGGCCCGGCAAGCGGCCGAAAAGCCTTCTTCGATGCTCCGCACACCGGACATTTCCAGTCATCCGGCAGGTCCTCAAACTTTGTACCCTTGGGTATTTTACCCTTCCTGTCACCCTTATCGGGATTGTAAATATATCCGCAGTTCGTCGTCTGGCACTGCCACATTTCTTCAGGTTTAGCCATTTCATTCTCCTGGTCTAGAAACGGAGCCCCCGTAACTGAGGGCTCACTTCATGTTATGCCTTCCAGAGCCCGTGCAAGTTGCAATATTCACGGGCGGAAACTTTCTCAGCATCAATTCTGAACACTGCTTCAGGGGCATCCCCCGGATTCAGGAACTGCCTGTAAGCCTTGCCGTCGGCTACCAGCTCTATCCACTCAATGTAATGCTTCTCTTCCATCGGATGGGCGACACTTCCCACAGTCACCTTGTACCCGCCATCCACTTTTTCGATTACCGGCACATGCTTTTCCTTCGCCGCATCCACGGTATTTTCAGTGAAAAGCTTCATGGGCTGCCCGCAACATACCAGTTCTCCACCACCCTCATGTATAACTTCAACTATGTTTCCACATACTTCACACTTGTAAACCTGCAACTTCTCCGTCATAGCAACCTCCTTTAAATATTCAAGATTTCCAAAACCCCATTCAGCAGAAAAATTTCTAATTGAATATAACTTAAAATTCCAAAAAGGAAATCAAGAAAATATTCACAAACTACTAAATCTCAAAACTCCCATTATTTTCTTAGGATAGAAACGAGCACAGGGGTATTTCCCTTTTAAAGTAAACTCCTCCGTTGACATATTCCAGCACCAGGAACCTGGCTTCGACTCCCGAACCAAGAGCCTCCCGGAAAACTTTATCGAAAAGAGAATCCATCTCTTTGTTAGGCAAAAAACATGTGGCTTCAGGCCGAAAAACCAGGAAGACTATTGCCGAGTCGGAACCCCGCTTCCTGATGGAGATTAGCTCTTCCACGTGTTTTGATCCTCGCAGCGTGGGGGCATCAGGGAATGTGGCTATTTGCCCCTTTGCAAGGGTACACCCCTTTATCTCAACCCAGATAGACCCGCTATCCTTCCTTTCCAGCAGGAAATCTATCCGGCTTTTGCCAACCTTGACCTCTGGAACAATCCCGGTTACGCCATTAAAGGGACTTATCGCTTCGTTCCTGAAAAGATTTTCACATATTTTCCTGTGATAACCCGAATGGACAAGAACCCATCCCGCTGATGTCTTCCCCGCTATCAGATCCCATTTCGTTTTTCTTCCGGGCCTTGCGACATATTTCAAGCGCACCTTTTTCCCTGGAATCAAGATATCCGGAAGCCTGCCGGGATCATGTACGTGAACCTCCACCTGCTGCTTCTTTCTCCCGGCAGTTATTTCCACAATCCCCAGGAACCTGTTCGGGCGCTCCACGAAAACCCCTTCAACGTCCCATGCAATTTCAAGCAACAACAAGTTATTACGAGCATCCATTTGGCACCATCGAACCAGTTCCAGAAGATACCGAATTCCGGGAAGGGCAATACCTGCCCTTCCCGGTTACATCGTATAAACTTTTTCCGCTTTCTTACCAGTTTTCGCCGAGCAGCTCAAAATATGCCTGCGGATGAGCACATGCAGGACAGACCTCGGGAGCTTCAGTTCCTTCGTGCAGGTACCCACAGTTCCTGCATCGCCACACCACGGTTTCCTCCCTTTTGAAAACCCTGTTATTTTCTATGTTGGCGGCAAGATCTTTATACCTTTTTTCATGCTGCTTTTCAGCCACTGCAATGGCTTCAAAAACCTGTGCAATTCCGTCAAATCCTTCTTCTCTCGCGACCCTGGCAAACTCCGGGTACATTTCGGTGTACTCGTAATGTTCACCTTCAGCAGCAGCCTTGAGGTTTTCAAGGGTTGTTCCGATCACTCCTGCAGGAAAGCTGGCCTGAATTTCTACCTCACCTCCCTCAAGAAACTTGAAAAGCCTTTTCGCGTGTTCCTTTTCCTGGTTGGCGGTCTCCTCGAAGATATACGCCATCTGAACGTAACCTTCCTTCTTTGCCTGGCTCGCAAAATAGGTATAGCGGTTCCTCGCCTGCGATTCACCTGCGAACGCGGTCAAAAGATTCTTTTCCGTTTTTGTTCCTTTCAAGCTTTTCATCATACCCTCCTCTGTTTGCTAAAATTGTGTTTCTGTTCAATTTTTAATCCGGAGCGTCACCCCGAAAGCTGAGACTTCCCTTCACTGGTGATTGCATACTTACACCTGGCAGGACTCTCAATAAATCCCTTGTTTTTCAGGCTCCTTAACCTGCAACTGACGCTTTTGCTGGGTATACCCGTAGCCGCAGAGATGTCCTTCGTTGCAATGGGCTCCTTTGCTTCAGCCAATGCCTCGAGAATTTTTTTCTGTTCCTCCGTCAGCGTTCCACACGACTTCGACTTACATGCCATAACTTTCCCTCCTAAGAGCTTTTTTTGTTTTTTTGTTTTAATCTGCACTCGGGACAAAGCCCTATGAATTCAAGCCTATAATCAATTATTTCGTAGTCAAAGTTTTCTCCCGCGACACAGTCAAGAGGATTGACCGAATCACAGTATAGATCGTCAACACGACCACATTTGACACAGCGTATGTGCTGGTGGTTCTCGATGTTTGCGTCGAACCTCTTCTGGGAACCGGCGGTTTCAAGTTTTTTTATCAAACCGCAGCCGGAGAGTATCTCAAGGTTCCTGTACACCGTTGCCAGGCTAATGTTTGGTATCCGTCTTCGAACCATTTCGTAGAGTTCATCGGCGGTCGGATGTGACCTGGTTTTTTTAAGCTCCTCCAGTATTACCTGTCGTTGCCTGGTTAGTCTTCGTATTTGTTTCTGCATAACTTATCCCTTATTAATAATGGTTATCATTATCATTTAATTTCTTATTGGTCAACCTTTTTTTCAATAAAGCGAAATTTTTTCGGCCGGGGCCAATCTCATAAGCTTATTGAAATGCACTTTTCCTTGTGATATATAGCTGAGCATTCTTGAACGGGAGGATATTCACAAACCTGTAAACCCACAGCAAGAGAGGAGGAAGGGGTATGAGAAAACTATTGATCTTCATAATGTCCGTCGGTCTGCTTTCCCTGGCCTTTGCCCCGGTGTCCATGGGGGCGCAAGGAGTAATAAAAATAGGTATTAACGCTCCACTGACCGGCGACATACCCAAGGTTGGAGAAGGAACTAAGTACGCCGCGGAAATGTGGCTGGAAGATATCAATGCCGCTGGAGGACTCAAGGTGGGAGACAAGGTCTACAAGGTGGAGCTTGTCATAGAGGATAACGAGTCGAAGGCCGAGTCGGCGGTGAAAGCAAATACTAAAATGATAACCGAAGACGAAGTACTTGTAATAGTTGGGCCTCAAGCTTCCAAGCAGGCGATACCTGCCGGAGAAGTTGCCAACAATTATAAAACACCAATGATCAGTCCGTGGTCTACCAATCCCGCAACAACAAAAGACAGACCATACGTGTTCCGGGGGTGCTTTCTTGATCCTTTCCAGGGCCCTGTTATCGCAAATTTTGTGACAAAGGAATTCGGCTTTAAGAAGGCCGCGGTGCTTTACGATGTTGCTAGCGATTATCCGAAGGGGCTTGCTGAATTTTTCAAGAAAGCATGGGAAGATCTTCATGGTCCCGGTTCAGTTGTTGCTTTTGAAAGTTTCACCACCAAGGATGCTGATTTCAGTTCGCAGCTGACAAAGATCATAAAGTCCGGTGCTGATTTTCTTTTTACTCCCCAGTACTACAACGAGGTAGCCCTCATCGTTCAGCAGGCTCACGAACTCGGGTGGAATAAACCCATCGTGGGGAGCGACAGCTGGGGTTCCGCGGAACTCATAAAGCTTTGTGGCAAGGATTGTTACGGCCTGTTTTTCAGCACTCATTATGCTTCTGCCGGGGCAAAGGGCAAAACCAAGGAATTTATCGACAGGTACAAAAAGAAATACGGTTACGTACCCGATGACGTGGCAGCCCTTACGTGGGATTCCCTGGGTATCGTAAAGACAGCCATCCAGAATTGTGGAAAACTTACCGGTAACATTGAAAAAGACAGGAAATGCGTCCGGGATGCCATGGCCAAGATAAAGAAGTTTAAAGGCATAACCGGCGATATGACATTTACCGAGGATGGAGACCCCATCAAGTGCGCTGTAATCGTAAAAATCAGCGACAAGGGAGAATTCGAGTTCTATAAATCTGTGTGCCCTTAGACTTTCACCTGTAACACGTGATAAGACGGCGGGGAAATATGCCCTGGGCGGTGGCCGATGATAGTAACGAAACCCAAGAACCCCCGGGGCTCAATCATTGTGAAAGGTTGTAACCCCTGGCAATGCATGGGGTGCACCGGAGAGCTTTCAACCATGGCAGCCGTGAGCACCCGGCGCGGTCATGGTCACCGGGGAGGCGGTTAACAAGCATGCTTCGTTAGTGTAGATAATTAAGTTGAACTCTGAAGTACGTTCCTGGAGTTCTGTTTCACGGAAGCCCGGAGCAGCCTTAATTTAGCTTTAACGGAAATTTCGACCTGTCAAGAGCGGGTCATGGGGCGTGTAAGTTGCCATACCAAGACCCGCTTTTTTTGGGAACCTGGAGACAGAGGATGACGTTCTTTTTTCAAAATGTAATCAATGCTCTGCAGTGGGGCAGTTTTTATGCTTTGATTGCGCTTGGGTATTCCATGGTGTACGGGATACTGATGTTATTTAACTTTGCCCACGGTGATATTTTTATGGTCGGTGCTTACATTGGCTTTGGAGTAGCAACGGCCTTAATCGCCTTATCGTCTTCCGGTTTTATTGTTCTTCCTCACTGGCTGATCCTTGTACTAACTATTTTGATTTCTATGTTCCTTACTTCTTTTGTGGGGATGCTGGTTGAACGCATTGGTTACAGGCCTTTGAGAGACGCGCCGCGAGCGTCCGCTGCCATAACGGGGCTCATGATAGGCATCATCCTTGAAACCGGGAACCTCCTGTTGCTAGGAGCACAGCGGGTCAAGTTTCCTTCATTGATACACTCGACCACGTACAACATCGGGGGGGTCTTTGTAACGAATAAAAAGATAATGATAGTTGTAGTATCCATAGGCTTGATGCTGGCACTGGATCAGTTCGTGAGACGTACCAAGTGGGGAATGGCCATGCGTGCAATGGCTTTTGACTACGTAGTCGTACCCCTGATGGGTGTTCCCATAAACACGATTGCCAGTATGACTTTTGCCATAGGGTCCGCGCTTGCCGCTGCCGCAGGCATTCTTTTCGGGGTTGCTTATCCTGTCCTGGATCCCTACATGGGAATCATTGTCGGTTGGAAAGCTTTTGTGGCGGCAATCCTGGGAGGCCGCGGGTCAATCCTGGGAGCGACCCTGGCCGGTTTCCTCATGGGCTTTATCGAAATTTTCGTGGCCATGGTTTTCCCGTCGACATTGAGAGATCTAATAGCCTATTCGATTATCCTGCTAATCCTGGTGTTTAGGCCGCACGGATTTTTCGGGGAACCGTATAGCGCAAGGTTGCGATTGTAACTCGGGGAAAATAGCATATATATGCACACATACGAGGATTCACCATACGGAAAATGATTCAGATGGAAGCAATAGGCAGTAAAACTACAGGAAATATCACCGTTAAAACACGCATACTGAAGCTTTTCTCTACCACGCCCCTTCTTTCCTGGCTCCTTGGATTACCCGTGGCAGCCATCCTTGAGCAAGTTGTGGGAACAAAGCTGGCTCTTGCCCTCGGTCTGCCCAAGGTACCTGTGCTCTTTGGCTTCGTCTTGATGCTCAAGGAACCGCTGCACATACCAGGAATACTCCTTTACATGATGCTGATATACG
>JALXAI010000204.1 GCA_026992215.1 Desulfobacterales bacterium
CTGATAACAGCGGGGCAGGAATTTTCCCACGAGAGCGGATCCGTCAAGATCACCGGATTTGTCGCTCCCCCGGAAACAAACCGTTCTACGTCCCACAACATATATACTTTCGTAAATAACCGGTTTGTCAGAGACAATTTGTTAAACCGGACCATATTGAAGGCGTACGGCGGACTCCTTCCGAAAGACAGGTATCCGATGGCTTACATCATGATCACGCTTCCGCCACAGGAAGTTGACGTGAACGTACATCCAACCAAGTCGGAGGTTCGGTTTCGAAACGTCACGGAAGTTCTCACCGCTTTGCATCAGGGCATATCCGGTGCGCTTGAGAAATTGCAGAAAAAAGGCTGGGACAGACCCCTCGCGGTGTTGAACGGCGAAAGCAAGCGGGACCAGTCCTGGAGAGAAGCTCCCTCCAGGTACATGTCCGGAGACGTGGCCGCTTACTTCGACATCCAAGCCAGGAGACCACCCGAAAAAGAAAAAGGGGCGTACGAACCAGGCAGAGTTCCCGTTGCAGGCTCCACGTCCGAAGCAAAAGGAGTTTTTTCGTCTCTTGAAGTGATAGGCCAACTGGGAGATTCATACATACTCTGTGGCGCTCCTGACGGGCTGGTGATAATAGATCAACACGCGGCCCATGAACGCATAATTTACGATTCACTGTTAAAAAAAAGCTCCGACGAACCCCTTATGAGTCAGCTTCTTCTGAACCCACAACCGCTCGATCTTTTGCCCGGCGAAGCGGGCATGCTTTCAGAAATACTCGAGCATCTGCGCGCCGTCGGATTTCAGCTCGAACCCTTTGGCGGAAACACATATGTAATAAAGGCGATACCGGCATGCACGGAAGGTGATGATCCGGTAAAGCTCGTACATGATTTGCTTTCCGAGGCCCTGTCCGGGGGATGGATCAAAAAAGAAAAAGGTGAAATCGGAATCAAGCTGCGCCAGTCCATGGCCTGCAAGGCGGCAGTGAAGGCAAACTCAAAACTCACAAAAGAAGAGATCATATCTCTTTTGAAGAAACTCGACAGAACCCAAAACCCCACAACGTGCCCCCACGGGCGTCCCCTGTGGTGGAAAATTACCAACGAAGAGATTGCAAAGTTCTTCAAAAGGGGACATTCTCCGATATGAACCACCCGATAAAGGAAGAAAAGCCCAGGCTGGTAATTATCGCAGGCCCCACCGCTGCCGGGAAAACGGCATTATCGATAAAACTTGCCAGGGAATTCAACGCCGAAATTATAAACGCTGATTCCAGACAGATCTACAGGAAGCTTGAAATAGGAACAGCAAAACCAACGAAAGAAGAGAGATCCCTGGTACCTCACCATCTGGTGGATATCGCAAACCCTGACGAACAGTTCAGTGCCGCACGCTTCGCGGAACTTGCAGAAGAAAAGATAGCGGAGA
Source organism: Desulfobacterales bacterium (assembly GCA_026992215.1). Taxonomy (GTDB): domain Bacteria; phylum Desulfobacterota; class Syntrophobacteria; order B119-G9; family B119-G9; genus B119-G9. Next base: position 1,423 of record JALXAI010000204.1, read on the forward strand.
TCACCAGGAGAGGAAAGCGAGTGTTTGTAGTAGGTGGCACAGGTTTATATATAAAGGCCCTGGTTCATGGCCTTTTCCCCTCTCCTCCCGGCGACATCAAAACGAAGGAAAGGCTCTCAAAGGAAGCCAGCGAACATGGCCTGGATTACCTGTACCAAAAACTAGGAGAAGTTGATCCCGAATCTGCCACTAAAATACATCCCAACGACAGGCAGAGAATAATCAGAGCTCTTGAAGTGTACCATTTAACCGGCAAACCCATATCAGAGCTTCAGGGACGGCACCGTTTCAAAAAACAGCGCTATTGCTCTCTCAAAATCGTTATTTCCAGGCCCAGAGACGAACTGTACAGGCGAATAAACGAGAGAGTACACCAGATGATAACGCAAGGACTGGTACGGGAAGTTGAATCGCTACTGGAAGAAGGCTTCAGCCCGCAACTCAATTCCATGAAATCCATTGGCTATCAGCACATTGCCAGGTACATCTCCGGGGAAATAT
>JALXAI010000205.1 GCA_026992215.1 Desulfobacterales bacterium
AAGAAGTGAATTACTCTTCGAATGGCATGATTAACCCGCGTTTGCCATCCCAATCTTCGGGAGGCTTTCGTCCAGGAGGATTGTCAACCCATTTGCCAATAACTTTCTTGTCATACAGTTCCTTGATCTTATCGGTTTTCATTCCAAGGAATTTCTTAAATACGTACTCATTATCAAAACCCACGGGTTTACCCGCCCACCTGATTCGTCCGGGTGTTTCAGACATCTTTATGGCTATTCCTTCTTCAACAACGTCGCCGTAAAGGGGATCTTTGACGGTGTAGGTGAAGTTTCTCTTTTTCAAATGCTCGTCGAAGTAATGATCCTTCCCGTTGGACACCTTTTCCGCACCGAAACCGTGTTGACCGGCAAGCTTGTCAATTTCTTCGAAGGTCTTTGATGCAACCCAGTCCCTGATGATCCCGAGCAGTTCCACCGCGTTTTCATCTTTCAGTCGCTCGAGGTGAGTCGAGAACTTAGGATTATCCGCCAGCTCCGGCTTACCCATAGCCTGGCAAAGACCCTTGAACTGCTCCTCGGTAGCGGCTCCTATCGCGACCTGAACATCGTCACTGGTAAAGAACATGTCTGATGGGCAAATTGCCACGTCGCGGTTACCGTAGCGCTCTCGTCCCTGCTTTTTGAAATGGTACCACAGCCACGTCCAGTCCATGACACGTATCAGGTTCTCTGCCTGCGAAAACTCTATGTACTGGCCCTTACCGGTTTTGTCGCGGTAGTTTAGCGCCGCAAGGATTCCGGTGGCTCCCATCAACCCACCAAAGTAATCCGCGAGCCATATACCTGATTTCATTGGCAATCTTTCCGGAAAGCCGCTTATCCAGGCCATACCTGACTCGGACTGGGCTATGGCGTCGTACGATGGTCTTTCGAGGTACGGACCCCACTGGCCGAAACCGTTTAGAGCAATGTAAATCAGTTTCGGGTTAATTTCTTTAAGCTGCCTGTACCCGATACCCCAGCGGTCCATGGTTCCGCCGCGCAAGTTTTCTACCACTACATCGGAACGTGCCACCAGTTCCTTGAATACTTCTTTCCCCTCATCAAGCCTCACGTCAATGGTAATGTGATACTTGTTCCTGGCTTCCTTTAACCATCCCAGAGCAGTACCCTTGAAAAACTTGGCGAAGGGAGTAAGCGAACGCATTGTGTCACCTGCTCCCGGCAATTCCACCTTGAAAACGGTGGCACCGAATTCCGACAGGTACGCAGGAGTTGACGGACCAAGAATTAAAGTACACAACTCCACGATCTTGATATCCTGAAGAGCTTCCGGTTTCTCGAAAGTCTTCGAAGGATCAAGCAATGCTTCTGCCCATTCGAAATAGTCGTCCTTTGGCATAAACAAACCTCCCTCTTTGATTTAGTAACAAAAGGGAAGCACCTGGCTTCCCTTTCGCATTGAAAGTTAACACTGATTAGTGATCATCATGCACGTAAAACGGCCACTTGTGGAAAAACCACTCATTCCACAACAACGGAATGATCCACCAGAAATTCCAGATAAGCGATTCACCATGCGGGAACCTGTGGCTCAGTTCCGTCATGTGGTGGTTGCCAAGACCCCAGTGTCCGAAATTCGCGTAGTAGAAAAACCAGTAATTGATGGCCGTGAAAACCAGCACTCCAATGGTCCTGAAGAAAAAGGCTCCCCAGCTGTCCTTGTCACTCATCGGGCACATGTCATCAAAGTAATGATGCCAGATTAGAAACGGTATCAAGGTAAAACCAGCGATTTCGGCGGAATGCAGCCACAGGAACCTCTTGACCTCCGCTATTCCTTTTGCTTCTTCAAGATGATGAAACGTTTCATGAGGAATCCACGCGGGGGCAATCTTTATGCAGATAAGTGCCAGGATGTAAGCACCGATAAAAGATAGTATCATGGACAATATTCCCTTTGCGGGTTGCGATATGTTCATGACACTCCATGGCTTCATCCGCCACACATTAGGAGTCATAAACAAAATGATGATTGCCCATTCCCACCATCCGAACACCCAGTGCACGTGTGGCGTTCCGGCAATGCCCGTCCACCAGGGCGTGGCAAGAGCAGGGGTTTTAAATATAAGTCCGAAAAAGGGAACAATGAGAACAGTGTAGAAAATAAGCGTTACCGACGTTGCCCATCCTATCTCAGCAAAACCCGCTGCCGGTTGTTTCAGGTCACTGGGTCGTATAGGCCACTTTGCGAAAAAGATAGTAAAAACAGGATAGCTGTAAAATCCTATCAGCACAAAACATACTACCGCTACCTGGGCCAGTTTTCCGGGTTTTCCCGCGGCAACCATACCGTAGTAGCTCATAAAGTTAAAACCGAGACCCAGTACCCGGTAAAACAAGATATCGATCACGAACCAGACCAGTATGATATTCACGATCGTTTGAACTATGCCCCGAGCCGGCTGGCTCATGTTCTGAAACGGCCAATCTCCCAGAAACATGTGCTGCCACAAACCGACCAGGATCATCATCGCCAGGTACATGACAAATGGATAAGGAAACCATTTCACCGGACCCCGCGGATCGCTGAAAATAAACCACGTAAGCCACGCAACCAAGAAAAATACTATGAATGAAATTATTCCGGTTAGGGGTTGCCCCCATCTGGGTTTTAGACCTCCAGCTGCCATACAATACTCCTTTTCACTGTTTTTATGATCTTACTCTCTTTCAATTTCACTTCCTGACCAAAACACTCAAAGACAGGTTTCAACCTAAAATATCCCTCTCCTCTCACCTCCTTTCCTGAAGCCTACCACACCCGCCAAGGACGCAATGCGGATACAAAAATCCCCCAATTCTCGGGGGAATCAGGGTTACCTGGGTTACACTTTTTCCTGACGCGAAAAATTCGAACCTGTTGTATAAAAGTTGAGGGAGATACAAATCAAGCTATACAGCACACAACCACTGGTTTCCCAAGTTTCGCAACCAAAATGCCGGACATCACATCTTATTGCGTCTCCCGGACCTGCACCAAGCTACTGCATCGCCTTCTTCACCATGCAATCCGATCTGAACACGAACAAGATGTAGCTACACAACAACCGAAGAAGAACTGATTCCTTCTGACCTTTCAAAGTTCCTGCGCTCTTCAACCAATCGAACATCAGAGGGAACGGTGAGAACGTGCTGCGCGGTATGTGCAATTTTTCACCAGAAGGTCAAAACGCTTTTATCTTAACACGACCTAAAAGTCAAGACCTTTCTATAATGCTGGAAATAATGAATATATTTCATAAAACAGACGTCCGAGAAACCCATTTCTCCGTGATCCCGAACTGGTTTTAAAAAGCCCCCGTGGTTGCATGAATACTACTTAGCTTGCTTCGAGGCCTTTTATGTAGGAGTGCAATTCCCGGGTTTTTTCCATGCGAGCCCTATCGCGATCGAGGGCAAGTTCGTCAAGCCTGTTCTGAAGAGCGACAAGTTCCGGCGATTTGAAATCTTCACCCTGCATTCTTGCGTCAATCAGGCGCCTGTAAATTGCAATCATTTCCGAAATTAAAGACACGGGGTATTCCCGTCCCTGCACCTTGAGCGTTCTCAATCCCAGATCAATATACTGAGCGAGCTCGTCTCTGTTTATGGCAAAAGCCACGTTGGGATGCAGCCGAATTTTCTCGTTTATGGCCCGGATCTCGTTATCGCTTTTACCCCGCTTCTTCAATACCCTTTCCCGCTGTTCTTCTGTGAGAAGGCATAGCCTGAAACAACTTCCGCTGCGATCAGGCCATCCGATATACTCGACTATCTCGTTGCCGTCTTCGTCATGGTGTATTTCCTTAATGTAGCAGTCACTGATAAGTTCGTGAAACATGCAATTGCCGACACCACCGACACACCTGTTGCCATGGATCAGCACTTCCGTGTAGAGCCCGAGGGAGTCGGCGTCTTTTTTAAATTTTCGCAATTTTTCCACCGTGTCTATTTCGGTGCTTGCAACGATCTGGCTTGCCCCAAATTCTTTGTAATACGACATTTGACGCCTGGTCTGTATATTACATCCCACGCTAGCGTGAATCACCAGTTCCGGGAAATTTTCGTGAACCATTTTCATCAATTTCGCGCTTTTAACTATAACGCCTTCAGCCCCCCATGCCGCATACTTTTTAACCTTCTGCAACGCAAGTAGCAGCTTATCTTCCGGGACATCAACATTGAGCGCCACCCTCACCTTGCCGTTATATTTTTCGCCTATCTTTATAGCCTGTCTTATCTGGGAATCCTCCAGTTCCCAGACACAGCGACGGCGGCTAAAACCCTTTGAACCAACGTAAACGGCATCGGCGCCACTTGAGAATACCGCTTCCACCATCTCGAGGCTTCCGCCAGGCGCTAACAGTTCGTTCATGATTTCCTCCTACAATCTGATATAAGAAGGCTTTTTATGATACCAATTCACTTTCAGCCAGAAAAGCAAAAAATTGCCTAGCCGTTTGCACCTCTATGTTAACACATTTTTTAGTTTTATTGCCACCCGGATAATCACGATCCTGTCACTACTGTTCTTCAAAGATAATATAACCCACATAAGTTTAAACGAAAATACTTTCTGTCACGAAGGCTGTCCTGTTGCAAACGGGATCCCTTCCTCATGCTTCACCGCCTGGTCTTTTGCGGAGCCACTTTCCTGAACAAGGTATCCATAGACGGCATCAAGGATTCCATTTATAAAAGCGCCGGATTCGGTATCTCCGTATTTTTTCCCCAGCTCTATGGCTTCATTTATTGATACCTTGGGAGGTATATCTTCCCTGTAGAGCAACTCAAACACCCCGATTCTCAGGGCACTCCTGTCGACCGGTGACATCCTGTCGAGCCGCCAGTGCTTTGAAAACCTCATTATCAGGTCGTCGATCTCTCTTCTTTTATTCTCCACACCGTAAACCAGGGACTCCGCAAAGTCAGTATCACCGGAAAAACCGCCGTAAACCTTATGATAGGCAGCTATGGCATCCCTGGCAGAGACCCCTGTCATATCCATTTCATATAATATCTTAAGAGCATCTTCACGAGCCCTTTTTCTTTTACCCATCTTTTACGTCCTCACAAGGGATACCGCCTATTGCCCGACGCTGGAAAGGAGGTTAGCCATTTCAATGGCGCTCAATGCCGCCTCCCAGCCCTTGTTGCCCGCCTTTGTTCCTGCTCTTTCTATCGCCTGTTCCACCGTATCCGTGGTCAGCACGCCGAAGGCAACAGGTTTTTCGCTATCAAGAGATACTGCTGCTATGCCCTTGGATACCTCGGCACTTATGTATTCAAAATGAGGAGTAGAACCCCTGATTACCGCTCCAAGGCAGATAATTGCATCATACTGCGAGTTTTTCGAGAGCACCTTGGCCGTCAGCGGAATTTCAAAGGCTCCCGGCACCCTGAATATCTCAATATCATCATCGGAGGCCCCGTGGCGCCTCAAAGCATCAAGAGCTCCACCCAGCAACCTGTCGCAAATAAAATCATTGAACCTGCTCACAACTATCGCGAATTTTAAACCCTTCGCGTCCAGAACACCTTCAAACTCTTTCATTACGCGGCCTCCTCCTTGCTTTCCATTAACTTCATGAGGTGCCCCATCTTCGAGCATTTCGTCTTGAGATACTTGAGGTTACACGGGTTCGGAGCCACCTCGATGGGAACACGTTCAGTAATGGTTATTCCATATCCTTCCAGCCCCACTATTTTCTTCGGATTATTGGTCATGAGCCTCATTTTCCTGACACCCAAATCCACAAGTATCTGGGCTCCTATTCCATATTCCCTCAGATCGGGCTTGAAGCCCAGAGCCTCGTTCGCTTCCACCGTGTCTTTGCCCTGATCCTGAAGGGCGTACGCCTTGATCTTGTTTGCGAGACCTATTCCGCGTCCTTCATGGTCGCGAATGTACAGCAAAACTCCCTTCCCTTCCTCCCCTATCATTCTCATTGCCGAATGCAGCTGGTCACCGCAATCGCATCTCATCGACCCGAGAGCATCTCCCGTAAGGCACTCCGAGTGAACCCTCACAAGCACTTCATCGTCGGCAGTAATCTCACCCTTTACCAGGGCTATATGTTCATTCGCGTCAATATCGTTTGTATAAACAATCGCTCGAAACTCACCCCCGTACATGGTGGGGAGAACCGTTTCCGCGACCCTGTGGACAAAAAGCTCGTTTCGCATCCGGTATTCGATGATATCCGCAATGGTTACGATCTTAAGCCCGTGGCGCTTGGCAAAAATTTCAAGGTCGGGCATTCGTGCCATGGTCCCGTCTTCTTTCATTATTTCGCATATAACTCCCGCAGGTTTCAAACCAGAGAGTCTTGCAAGGTCCACGGATCCTTCCGTCTGCCCCGTTCTAACCAGTACTCCTCCCTTCCTGGCCTTCAGGGGAAACACATGTCCGGGACTGACCAGGTCCTCCGGCCCGGCATCGTCGGCTATCGCAGTTTTGATCGTATGCGCCCTGTCCGCTGCACTGATTCCGGTGGTAACTCCTTTTTTCGCTTCTATGGACACGGTAAACGCCGTTTGAAACGGAGCCTCGTTTCTATCAACCATCATGGGAAGCTTTAAACGTTCAACCCACTCGGGGGTTAACGACAGACAAATAAGACCTCTCCCATACTTCGCCATAAAATTTATGGCTTCAGGAGTAACCTTTTCCGCCGCCATACACAGGTCACCTTCGTTTTCACGGTCTT
>JALXAI010000206.1 GCA_026992215.1 Desulfobacterales bacterium
CCTGTTTCCGAAGGCGGATAAGATTCTTGGTGATACCGAAATAGAAACGGTAATCGTAACGAGCTTGAGAGAATATCTACCATGGTATCTGAGCCTCCTCTATCCTTTGAAAGCCAGAAAACAAAACCTTTTTACCAGGGTTCCCTACAACGGTTCATCAATCCTGAATTTCAAGCAGTTGATATCGAAAACCGGAGAGATTGGCGACGTGGAATACCCGGAACTGGATGACCTTGCGCTTCTCCAGTACACGGGTGGAACGACGGGTGTTCCAAAGGGAGTGATGCTCACCCACAAAAACATAATGTGTAACACCGTTCAAACCAGCATGTGGTTTCCCACCAGGAGAAAGGGAGAGGAAAGGGTTATTGCCATACTCCCCTTTTTCCATGTTTTCGGAATGACGGTGGCGATGAACTGGCCAATCTATAATGCTGGTACAATAATTCTGGTGCCGCGATTTGAGGTGAAAGATTTCGTGAAAACCCTGTCTAAAACAAGACCCACGGTGTTTCCCGGGGTTCCTACCATCTATATTGCCATAAACAGCTACCCGGAAATTGAAAAATATGACATATCGTCCATCAGGTTCTGCATTACCGGGTCTGCTCCCATGCCCGTGGAAACAATCAAACGTTTCGAGGAACTGACAAAGTGCAGGATAGTTGAAGGCTACGGGTTGACGGAGGCTTCTCCCGTAACGCACGTCAATCCATTGAAGGGAATAAGGAAGGTTGGGAGCATAGGGATAGCAATTTCGGATACTGACTGCAGAATAGTGGATCTGGAGACCGGTGAAAGGGAAGTTCCCACCGGGGAACTGGGAGAGCTTATTGTTAAGGGTCCCCAGGTAATGAAAGGTTACTGGAAACTTCCGGAGGAGACGTCGGAGACCCTGAGAGACGGATGGCTGTACACCGGGGATATTGCGAGTATGGATGAAGATGGATACGTTTTTATCGCCGATCGAAAAAAGGACATGATTATTGCAGGCGGCTTTAACATCTATCCCAGGGAAATAGACGAAGTGTTGTACGAACATCCGAATATCCGGGAAGCGGTTACCGTGGGTGTTCCAGACCCTTATCGTGGTGAAACGGTAAAAGCTTTCGTGGTATTAAAGGAAGGGGTCACAATGACGGAAGAGGAGGTAATTGCTTATTGCAAGTCAAAGCTGGCTGCATATAAAGTCCCGACGGCCGTGGAGTTCAGGGAGTCGCTTCCGAAAACTGTGGTCGGAAAGATACTGCGGAAAATTCTTAGAGAAGAAGAACTAAAAAAACAAAAAGGTTAATATACCTTTGAGCATGCGGTGCTTTGACGGGTTCGACTTTTGTGATCCGACGCATGAGCGCGATAATGTTCAGCTGACTGTCATGGAGTTTTGGATGAATATTTCTGAAAACTCTGATTTTCGCGGGACTGTTCGGTGAAAACTCCCGTCTTCTGCAATTTTATTTGTACCCCGTATGATTTTCCAAACCGGGTAATGTCTCACCTGCACATGGCCGAAAATTGGTGAAGGATATCGTGGAGAGACAGGATACCGACAAGCCTGTTTCTTTTATCAACCACGGGTGTCATTTTTATTCGCTTATCCTGCATTAAAGCCAGTGCCTCCTTTACGGGAGTGTCAGGGTGTACGGTAATTACGGGGTGAGACATGATACGGGAAATTCTTTCGTTCCAGTTTATAGTTGCCGGCTTCTGATGCCCAAAGATTACGCTGAAAAGATCCCGGAGCCTCGGGCTTTTCGTTCCCCCGGCCAGGAAGGCAATATTGCTCTCGGTAACAATCCCTATAACCTCCATGTTATCATCCACCACGGGGCATCCGTGAATGTTGCGCGATGTGATAATCCTTGCTGCTTCACCTATAGTGGTGTCCGGCTTAAGGTAAATGACGCTTCTTGTCATTACCTGGTCAACCAGTGTTTCCTCCCGGTTCCTTGTTCTTGCGCTCTTCAGAGCCAGCCTGAAGATTTCAAGCAACTCCTCGGGGGTACTGTCGATCATGGTTGGCCATTTTGACAGCGCGTTCAATATGTCCTCTCTGGTGACGGTGATGCTGAAAGGAGCATCAATCACAAGATCTTCTGATACGGTAACCGGGGAGTCGCTGTGTTTCTTTTCAGGTGGGGCTGTCATAGGATTTTACCCAGTTTTTCAAGGCTGCCTCAAGAACTTGATTTTCTCTTCTATCTCGTCGCTTTCCATGCTTTCTTTCTTTTCAAGCTCAAGCATCTTGAGGTGTGATTCGATGGTTGACCTGAGTCGCACTTCCAGCTGGGTTCTCTGCCTTTTAAGTTCTATTATGTCTTCGTGAATCTGGGCGAGGCGGTGCTGGGTCTTGTTAAGGATTCTTTCGGCTTCAAGTTCAGCCTCGGCAATGATTATTTGGGCCTCCTTTTCAGCGTTGGTTCTTATCTGTTCTGCAGATTGCTGCGCACTGACCAGGGTGTTGCGAAGAAGATTTTCCCGTTCCCTGTATTCCTTTAATTTGGTTTCTTTTTCCTTTAAATCTGCTTTCAGTTTTTCATTTTCAGCTATCAGCTCGGCAAATTGTGAGCTGACTTGGGAAAGGAAAGCCTTTACTTCGCGTTCGTCAAGCCCCCTAAAGCACTTTCTGAACTTCTTTTCTTCTATGTCCCAGGGCGTCAAATCCATGATCCTAAGTCCTTTGTCTGTTTTATTCATAGGCTACCTGGCAAGCTGGATTGCAAACTGATTTAACGTGGGTACCAGGAACCTCTGAAGAAAAATTATAACCAGTATGACAATTACCGGCGAAAAATCAATCCCCGAGAAAAAGACAGGGAGTCTTCTCCTGATTGCGTAGAGAACGGGTTCAGTTACGCTGTAAAGAAATCGCACTATAGGATTGTATGGATCCGGGTTCACCCACGATAAAATAGCCCGAGCTATGATTATCCACATGTATATGGTGAGAACAATGTTAATGACTACGGCAAGAGCGTTGAAAAAATAGGCCAGTACGAACATTATGTATCCTTGTCTGTATAAAAACGATTTTTTTGAAGTACATCTTTTGATTATCGAAGGTACTTATTTTTTTTGTATGTGTCAAGTCTGACGGGAATAATTGAATACAGGTCATGGGCATCAGCAGAGATTGAAGAAAAGCAGGGCACGCAACAATTATCTTTGTATTTTGGTGAGGGCGCGGGGAGCCGAGGGCATCAAGATTGCATAAAGGTAGAACCTGAGTGTTACTTGGTGGTTCGTTGGCAGATAAGATTAGCAGTTAGTATCCCGGGTTTTCGGCCTGAGTTGCCGGAGATAAAGCCAATACAACGAAAATAATGAGAAAGAGCAGGGAAAGCATGGGTGTCACAGAATTGACAGCAAGACAGTCGGCTACCGAAATTCAGGATTTGTTGGAAGAGATGATTCGCCTCGGGGCTTCTGACCTTCACATTACTGTGGGAAGTCCTCCCCAGTTCAGGATAGATGGTGAGCTGACAAAAATGGATGCCCCGGTGCTAACGGAGGATGATACCCGAAGGCTGTGCTTCAGTATTCTTAGTGATAAGCAAATCCGAAAATTCGAAGAAAAATTAGAACTTGATTTTTCTTTTGGTATTCCCGGGCTGAGCAGGTTCCGCGGCAACATTTATCGCCAGCGGGGGGCAGTGGCGGGGGCCTTTCGCACGATTCCATTTGAGGTCGCGAATTTTCAAACCCTCGGGCTTCCCCCGGTGTTAAATACCCTGGCGGAAAAACCACGGGGAATGATACTGGTAACAGGCCCGACGGGGAGCGGTAAATCCACAACCCTTGCCTCGATCATAGATAAAATTAATCGTGAAAGATGTGCTCACATTGTAACCATTGAAGATCCTATCGAGTTCCTTCACACTCACAAACGTTCGCTCGTTAACCAGCGAGAGATTGGTACTGACACGGAATCGTTTGGGGAGGCCTTGAAACATATCCTGAGGCAGGATCCAGATATCGTGCTTATTGGTGAAATGCGTGATCTGGAAACAATTCAGGCGGCGCTGAATATTGCGGAAACCGGCCACCTGACACTGGGAACGCTGCATACCAACAATTGCGTGCAAACCATCAATCGAATCATAGACGTGTTTCCGGAAAATCAGCAACAACAGGTAAGAACACAGTTATCCTTCGTTCTCGAGGGTGTCATAAGCCAGCAACTTCTGCCCAAAATAGGCGGGGGGAGAGTTGTGGCAGTGGAGATTATGATTCCTACCCCGGGGATAAGGAATCTTATCAGAGAGGGTAAGATTCACCAGATCTACGCCCAGATGCAAATGGGGCAGGCACAAATTGGAATGCAGACCATGAACCAGGACCTTTTGAGGCTATATCTTTCAAATCAAATAACCAGGGAAGACGTGTTGAATTACGCGACCGACGTAGAGGAAATGATGAAAATGCTTGAAACGGCATAGAAGCTTGAGGACCAAGGGTAGGAGTTTCCGTGTTTAGCAAGAGTACATTAGGAATTTGGCTGGATTCTAAATCGGTACAGCTTGTACTTTACAAGAAAGACCGCGAGAGAAAGCTGGTGCATTCGAGTTCTCTGGATGAGTTCCTGAGACGTCCCGCAGCGGAAAAATACCGGAGCATGATCGATAACGTCGCCATAGTTATCCCCGATGACTGGGTGACCAGGACATTTTTCCCGTTTCATTCGCCCAAAAAAAAGTATATTAAACCCTTTCTACAGAGGCAGTTGAAAAGGCTCACCGACCAGGATGAACACCTCCACAACTATCACCATTACTATCTGGGTGTGGGGCCAAACGAGGAAAAGGGTATATTTGTTTACTATTTGACTAGAAGGGATGCCCTGCAGGTAAAGCGTAATGTCGATGCGAGCGGTTTTAACATCAGCATGATAACCACTCCGGGCTTACTGTGGGGGGAAAAGCTAAAAGGAATTTTTAGGAAAAAAGATGTCAAGAATATAGCTCTTTTGATTTATCACGAAGAAGAATGCCACCTTTTTCTCTACCATCAAGGGTCATTCACCTTTTCACGGCGGTTCGATCTCAGCGAATACACCGAGAAAGAAGAAGCCTTCCGGAGCCTTGTATTCGAAATTACCCAGTCGTTTATATATTTTTCCCAGCAATTTAAAAGCGAAGTGGAACTTTTAACAGTAATTGATTCCTCGGGCAGCGAGGACCTGTCAGGCAGATTTGAAGATGCCATTGACAAAGAGGTGATGCTGATCGGCGGAGAATCTGCCGGAAGCTGTTCGGGTTCCTCGGATCAAGAAGCAGCAGGCAATAAAATTCAGTACTGGATCTACTTCTGTGAAAGCGATTTTCTCGACACTGCTCGTGCTCCCAATCTGCTCCCGGAAAACGAGCTCAAAAACGTTTGTTATAGCTGCTTTCAAAGAGCTGGAATCGTGGTGGGTGGTGTCTTGTTTGTCATTTTTATGGTCCAGGTATGCTGGATGCAGGTTCAGTACAGATCGCTTTCGAAACAGCTCCAAACCCAGACGAAGCCGGTGGAGTCTTTAATGAAATCCACTCTGAATGAATGGAGCGATGCTGCAGATGCAATTATTGATAAGGCCAGGCGCCCGTCGGTCAGCAGGTTTCTCGGGGAACTTTCAAGGATTGATGTGCCTTACATGCAATTGAACCGCCTGGAATTCGACATGGAAGCGGGAAGGCTGATCAAGTTGGAAGGTGTTTTCAATACGGAAGACGCGCGCATTTTTAGAACGGGTATCGAAACACTTATGAATAAAATAGAAAGCGACATTCCCTCAGTGAAGGGACTTGGCTGGCAAAATGTAACTTTCCAGAGAAATATTATAAACGACAACAAGATGGGTTACAGCTTCAGGATAAAAATAAACCTATGAAGATTGAAAAGAAAAACTGGAAAAAAATAGCAATCGCTATCATCTGGACGCTGAACATACTGCTTCTCGTGGTTGAACATTACCAAATAAATGGTCTGAAAGGGCTGGAACGCGAACTGGACGATATCATTGCAACCAAGGTGGTTGTCACAAAAAACAGGCCTCTTGGCGAACAGGTTTTAAAAGCTTCTTTTTCCCTTTATGCAACGTCCAGCGAACCGCTGCTGGGATGGCTCGAAATCGAAAACAATCTGGTAACTGCTGCAGAGAAATACGGCCTGGAAAACATTATAATGAGCTCGCCTCCTGAGTTTACAGGAAGTGGCGATACCTTCTACCTTTATCCTATAAACATATCGTTTGCGGGAAAATATGCAGATGCTCTCAGGTGGATCGACACGGTTGAAAACCAGTTCTTATACGTTGATATTGTAAAAATTACGGTTGAAAAGGATTCGTCTGACAAAGGTGTGGCGAGAGAAAATTATAGTGTTGTGCTCAGGGCACGTATGAAGAAGCTGGATCTGAAAGGAACTACGGAGGGCAGGGGGGCGAGAAATTTGCTCTAACCGTTGATTGCAGACAGGCAAAGGAGGAAGATGAGCAGGTTAGCATCTATTTATGTCTGGCTCTTTGTGGGTGCGGTATTTATTGCCGTAAATATATGGGTTCTAAACAGTTTCGAATCAAAATCCTTATACGCCGAAGAAAAAAATCCTTCGCAGGTGAACAAGGTGCTGAGGGAAGCTCTTGTGCTTTCTCGAAAACTTCAGGAAAGCAAGCAAAATTTTGGAAAAGAAACCCTGAAGCTTGCCAGGGACCCGTTCTGTTTAATTCCCCTGCATAAAAAGTCCGGGAAGGTGAAGTATTCTCATGAAAAAAAATTTTTCAAAACACCTGCAGTTGCTTTACAATTACCTAGTATAGACGGGATTTTGACTATTAGAAAGCTGGACGGCACACGGGTCAGATATCTGCTGATAAAGGGGAAAGTGGTTAAACTTGGCGAAAGTATTGACGGCTTTAAAATTGTGAACGTTGATCATGATACGATAATGCTGGAAGCGGCGGGTAAAAGATTCGCAGTAACCCTGTCGGAACCGAGCCATGGGTTTGTGGGAAAAGGTGCCCCTGGCAGTGAGCACCCAAAGGGAGAGGGGGCACTGGCGATGCGGTAAGATCGGAACTTTTGCCGGTTTTTTAAATCGTGGGGATGGACAAAAATTCTTGAGGGTGGCGCAATGGATAACCGACTGATATGGATATTATCATGCCTGGCTTTATTTCTTGTTGCATCGTGTGCAACAAGTGTTGACAAAAGACCGAACCCGGTAAGCAAGACCCCGGAACAAATTCTGGAAAGCTATAAAAGAATACCGAAACCGGGGTTGCCCAAACTGGAAGAAGAGAGTACCCCTGCATATCTGGAAAGCCCCGAAGCGGGTAAACTCTTTTCCCTGCATTTTGAGAATGCTCCGTTAATCGATGTGCTGTACGCGATCGTCAAGAACACCGGTTTGAACCTTTCCGTTGAACCCGGTCTTAATGTAGACCAGCCTATTTATGTCCAGGTGGACAACGTTACTTTGAAAGAAGCATTGGATGCTGTTGTAATCAGGGGAGCCGATTACAGTTACAAGCTTAAAGGTAATTTTATTGAAATTAAGAGGTACGCTGAAAGGATTTATCACCTTGACTATTTGAGCGGAACCAGGACGGCATCCACTAAAGTCGGCGGAGACATACTGGGTGGTGGACAGGAAGAAATGGGCATTACGGGAGAGTTCCGGGTTGATTCTAAACATGAAAGAGAGGCTGCCAACGTCTGGCAGAGGATCAAGGATTCCCTTGAAAGTTTAAAATCTGCCGGAGGAAATATCATCGTTAATTCTTTGGCTGGAACTGTCTATATGATTGACACACCGTCTCATCTGGAATCAATGGTAAAATTCTTGGACCAGATCAAAAAATCAATGAATCGTCAGGTGCTAATCGAGGCCAAGATCCTGGAAGTGAGATTATCCGATCAATACCAGTATGGCATAAACTGGACCGCCATTGCCAATCTCGCCGGACACGGCGAACTCCAACTTACTCAAACCCTTTCACAGGGTTTAGCAAGGGGGGGGACTGCCGTTCTGTCTAATCTTGATACGGGAGATTTTAATCTTAATGTTCTTATTGACTATCTGCAAACCCAGGGAGATGTTTCGGTTTTATCGAGCCCTCACATATCTGTCTTAAACGGGCAATCCGCTATTCTAACGGTTGGCCATCAGTATCCGTACGGTGATATTTCCGGTGTCGATATACAGGACGAAACGGGCAACCTGATTTATGACGTGGATATTAAGAGAGCTATCGTGGGCGTTCAGCTTGGAGTGACCCCTCACATAGCCGAAAACGGGGAGATAATATTACATGTAATACCCACCATAACCGATCTTCAGGACGTGATTGATGTTGAAATACCCAGCATTGGTTCACGGGTGCAGCGTATAGAAAATCCCGTCTTCGACCTGAGAGAACTTGGAACCGTGGTCAGAGTTCACGAAGGAGATACGGTAATTCTGGCTGGTCTGATAAGAAAAACTCTGAGAAACATAAAACAAAAACTTCCCCTGCTGGGAGACATTCCTGGATTGGGTCACCTGTTTCAAAATTTTGACAAAGAATGGAGAAATACTGAACTCGTCATTTTATTGACTCCTACAATAAGGAGACCTTACGCAAGTTACAGCCCGTAGCAATGATTAAGGGATCTCCGCTACATTGCTCTTATATCTTATAAAACCATGATATTACACCGGCCAGAGATACAAGTACCCGCCAGCCCCCCCATACTTTATCTCCCTTATAAATATTAGATAATTACTCATTCTTGGTATCTCTATTGCATCTGATAGAGGAACAAATGTGACGGCATTGAAATTTCTCGAGGTTTAAAGCAATTGCCAGCTGCGAATGTCTATGTTTGTTCCCTGTGTTGAGGGGAAGTGCCTTAAAAGATAGCACAGGACCGGTTTTTTACAAAACTGGACGTAAGAAAAATAAAATTACAGGAGGATAATTATGTTTGACAGGGTGCGAAAGAGGATGAAATCGAATGAAAAAGGCTTCACGCTTATAGAAATAGCCATAGTTATGGTAATCGTGGGGCTTTTGATCGGTGGTATACTTAAAGGGCAGGCAATGGTCAAAAATGCCAAAATCAAAAGATACCATCAGGACCTGGATGGAATTAGGGCCGCATGGTATGCATATTTTGACAGATATGGTTACTACCCCGGAGATGATCCTAGAGCGAGTGCTCATTTTGCGGGAGCTCCTAATGGCAACGGTAATGGCAGAATTGATGGGTCCGAACAGCCATATGTTTTCAGACACCTGAGATATGCCAAGCTTCTGAGTGGAAATCCTGCGGTAACCGCCTATCCCCCTAATCCTTACGGTGGGCAGTATCGTGTGCTCTACAATCCGTACGGAGTGGGGGCAAATGGCATAGCCGCATATAACATCCCCGGTGATGTGGCCAGAGTTATAGATGAAAAATACGATGATGGCAATTACAATCAGGGTGATGTCAGGGCAAGTGCCAATTATAACAATGCAAGGGTCAATCAGGCGTGCCAGCTTTAAAATATTAAAAATTCATGTAGAACGCGGTCACATGGGCAGGCCCGTGCCAGCGGTGTCTGCCCTGGTGACTTTCCAGCATAGCCGGCGGTTAATGTATCATGTTCAAATTGACAAGGAAGAAGAACTCCTGGGGATTTACCATCCTGGAGATGGCTATTGTCATGGCCATTATGGGACTGTTGGCGGGTGCGCTGATACCCCTTGCAAAATCCGTTTATGAAAGTAGAAAGGCTGCGGATATAGATGATCGGTTGAAACAGGCAAAAGAAGTACTGATAGCATGGTACCGTGCCAATGGTTACCTTCCTTGTCCTGATATGACCGGTGCTGTTGACACGATAGGAGACGGTACCGGTGACTGTTCTGCGGGCGGTGGGATGATCCTGTCGGGAAAACTTCCGTACGCTGACCTCTCCTTTCCTCCCAACGATTCTACTGGCCGCCCGATAAGATACGTGGTTATGCGCCAGTTTACCGAGCATTCTTCAGTGACGAACAATTCGCGGAGAATGAGGTGCGAGATGATGAAGAACCTTCCGTCTTCAGCCATAGTGGTTAATGACAGCGGCAAAATGATCAGGGTGCCTTTTCTTGTTTTTTCCGGAGGCCCTGAGGACCGTGATGGAATAGGAGGACTTGCTGATGGTGATAACCGGGACGGGGATTCCATGTTCGAAAAAAAGCCTTCGGATGATAATTTCGATGATATACTCGAATACGGGTCAGCATATGAAATGTACAGGTCGTGCTGCGGTTCCATCGTGGTTGTTAACGTAAACAGTGGGCTGGTAACCGAAAAGTACAACCAGACACTTCGGGTTGATCAAAGTTTTGACGGTGGATCTTCATGGATTAACGGGATCGGTTCGGCACCGGATGGTGGCAGTACGGGAGAACTCGACATAGAAGTCGGTTCAAGGATAAGGATATATGATCCCCAAAGCGGGCAGTTCATAGCCAATTTCGTGTTCGGGGGAGGCAATAAGACGTTTGTTTTTGATTAGTCTTCTGGCCAGGGCCAATTCGGAGGGAAAGGCGATACCACGGTAATCTTTTTCCCTTTCGTGGGGTGGCGAAAGCTGATCCTGTAGGCCAGCAAGCCGATAATGTTTCGTAGTTTGGGACCATCTCCATATTTACAATCTCCCCAAATCGGAGCACCGGCGCTTGCAAGCAGCGCCCTTATCTGGTGACGTCTCCCAGTCTCGGGACGAATTTCAACAAGGCTTCTGGATTCACCTCTTTCCAGTACCCTGTATGTCATTACCGCGTAGGAACTTTCAACCAGCCTGATCCCGTATACAAGCATTTTCCTGTCTTTTTCTCTTTTTCGCAGGTATCCCTCGAGAACCCCTTCCTGCTTTTCAAGGCCACCCCTTACGATGGCAAGATATGTTTTTGAAATCACTCTCTTTCTCATTTGTTCAGAAAGTCGTCCGGCTGCTTTTGATGTTTTGCCGAACACTACCACCCCGCATACCGGGCGATCAAGGCGGTGAATGGGGGCCGTGTAAACGTTTCCGGGCTTTTGATACTTTGCCTTGATCCATTGTTTGACGATGTCCACCAGGGAATTTTGATTCCTGGCGGGGCCTTGGGTTAGTAAGCCCGCGGGCTTAAATACAGCCAGGACGTGATTGTCTTCGTGCAGAACTACCAGCCTTTTTGCTGCGTCTGCCAGAGGGAGCCTTGCCAGTAAGTCTCCATCCCACCACGAATCTGATCTGGGAAGTTTCCTTCTGCCTGCCATTCTTTTACCCATCCCATCTGGATCATTTTAGCATTGAGCCACTTTAACATCTCGAAGGTTTCGGGGAAAGTATTAAAAACTGAGGCGCGTAGTTTCAGGGGAGAAGATAATGCGGTGAAAAGAACTGACAAGATACGGCAAAATGTGTAACTGGATAGTTCGGGCAAAACATGTCCTTTGCTTTGTTGTCCCAGCTCAGTATACCTTTGCGATCTTGCTTATCACATCGTAGAGCGGTGAGAGTATGGCAAGTATTATGATGCCGAAAAATATTCCCAGGAAGACAATGATTGCAGGTTCAAAAGCCGCGAGCAAGAATTTCACGGATCTCTTTACTTCCTTGTCGTAGTAGACTCCGAGTCTTTTGAATGTGTCGGCCAGCTTACCGGCCTGTTCTCCTGTTTTTATGGCTCCCAGAAAAAGATCGGGGAAGCTTTTCCCGGTCTTGAATGCTTCAAAAAATTGTTTCCCCTGTTTTATGTGTTCGAAGGCGTCAGAAAGCTGGTTTTCCACGTACCTGTTTCCGACGATCCCGTCTGTCATGAGCTCGAATATGGAAACGAGGCTCATTCCGGCTTCCAGCATAACGGAAAAATAGTGTCCTATCCTGCTTAAACTCGAATTTAGGGCTATCCGGCCGATGAGGGGCAGCCTGAGTAATATCTGGTCATATTTTAAAGCACCCCATCCGGTTTTTTTGAGTAGGAAGAAAGTTATTGTCAGTGCTACCATGGAAGAAATTATGCTAACCCAGTTGGACTGAACCCAGGAACTGGTTTTAATTACAATTTTGGTAATGGTAGGCAGCTCGATTTGCATGCTTTGAAGGAAGCCTCCCACCTGCGGCAGCACGTATCCTACCCAGACGCTGATTACTATTAGAACCGTTATGAAGATGAACGCAGGATAGATGGAGGCTCGCTTGAGCAACGATTTCTGGCGGTATTTCCATTCAAGAAAATCTGCCAGATGTTTGAGAGCTTCGGGTAACGTGCCCGATTTTTCCCCCATTGCAACAATTCCGATCTGCAGGGAGTCGAAGATGTCGGGCTGCTGATTCATGGCCTGCGATAGAGTTAGACCGTTTTCTACGTCTATTTTCAGATGTTCGATGCTTCTTGCAAGCCTTTTAGATCCTGTAAGTTTTACGTTTTCTTCCAGGGAAGAAAGAAGGGGAAGACCCACCTCTAGGGATTCGGAAAGTCGCTGGTAAAATTCTATCAGGTCACGGTCCTTTATTTGTCTCCTTAAGACTGTCGCCAGAGATGAGAATCGTTCCGAGAGTTTTTTTGCATGAATCAGCGTCAGATTCCGCTCGCTGAGTCTCTTTTCGGCATCAGACTCGGTTAAGGCTACCATGGTACCTTTTACCAGCTTGCCGTGTCCGTCCAGTGCCGTGTAGCGAAACAAAGGCATCAGACCGCGATCCTCCTGATTTCATCAAGCGATGTTATCTTTCGTGCAACTTTTTTGAGCCCGTCCACAAACATCTTTTCCATTCCCTGGTTTACCGCAACTTCTTCCAGCCTGCTTCTTGACGCTTTTTCAATGATCAATTCTTCTATCTCCTTGGTTATGGACATGAGCTCAAAAATTCCTACCCTTCCCTTGTAACCCGTGTTGTTGCATAGCTGGCAGCCTCTTGGCACCGCCAGCTCCGCGGGAGCAGGCAGGCCGTTTGCAACAAAGATTTCTTTTTCCTCTTCAGACGGTGTGTACGTTTCCATACAATCGGGACACAGTCGCCTTGCGAGCCTTTGAGCAATTACCATAACAAGACTGGCGGCGAGCACATTCGGTAATACCCCCATGTCAATCAAACGTGGGATTGCACCTGATGCTTCATTGGCATGGAGCGTGGAAATTACCAGGTGGCCGGTTATAGAGGCCCTCAATGCCAGTTCCGCGGTCTCTCTGTCTCTTATCTCACCCACCATGATGACATCAGGGTCCTGGCGAAGAGCGGCTCTGAGAGCTGTGGCAAAGGTGAAGCCCGCTTTCGGATTCACGGCGCTCTGTCGAACCGTTGGTATCACGTATTCTATCGGATCTTCTATCGTCAGGACATTAATGTCTGTACGATTGATCTTGAGCAATGCGGTATAACTCGTTGTGCTCTTGCCTGAGCCTGTTGGTCCGGTGATAAGTATCAGGCCGTGTGGGCGGTGTATTGCCGAGTTGAACTGGCTGGCCTGTAAATCTGTCATTCCAAGGCGGTGAAGGTCTCCCACCGCTTCGGCCTTTATTAATAATCTCAGCACCACGGCTTCGCCCAGGTGGGAAGGGAAAGTGGATATGCGGATATCAATTTTGCGTATTTTCGCATCGTACTGCATGCGACCGTCATGGGGGATATGAGGATCACCCAGAGGCATATCTCCCATGACCTTTATTCTTGTGACCACTCCGGAATGGAATTTCTTTGGCAATAGGTACCTCTGGTGAAGAACACCGTCGAGACGAAAGTATACCCTGACCAGTTTTTCGTCTGGATCGATATGAATGTCGCTGGCACCCAGGCTTAAGCCTTTGGCGATGATCAGGTCTACCAGGCGGGTGATGTTGCCCTCGTTGGTAACATCCGTGTCACCCTTTATGTCTTTTCGTATGATTTCTTCTATTTCTTTATCTATTTGTGCTGCCGTCTTGTAGTAGTATTCGATGGACCCTACTATCCAGTCCCTTGGGGCGATATAAGGTACTATCTTTTTGCCGGTGATCGTTTTTAACTTGTCTCTAGCAACAACGTCAAAGGGATTGGAAAGGGCCACCTGGAGGGAGTCTCCCTGAAGTCCCAGGGGTAGGAGCTCAAATCTTCTGGCGAGTTCATAGGGTACAAGGTTAAGAACGCTTGTATCCACGGTCACCCGGTTTATATCTATTAGCTGTGCACCCGATTGAATTCCGAGGGCTGCATTGAGCTGATCTTCTGTCACCCAACCAAGCCTGGTGAGCACCTCACCAAGCATGACCCCGGTACGCTTTGCCTCTTGAATTGCTTTGTCAAGTTGATCCTGGGAAATGTAGCCAAGTTCCAGGAGAATATCGCCAATTCGTTTTTTTTGCCCAGTTTTTCCTTCCATCATTAGAACCGCCGTTTCCGTAACAAAATCTCAGGTCAAATTCTCGCTATGCTGCTGCAAAAAGGGAACGTTGGGTCATCAGACGTGCCGGAGCACGGATCGAAAGATGTTAAAATACCCGATAATTCCAGCAGAACTCTGGGTATCTCCCATGAACAATCAGAAATACCGAAATCACGGCCTCTGCTCCTGACTACTGACACGTTTTTCATGCTGGCCTTAACAGTCGTTGATGCGCGATTGGCACGTACTGCGAGCCTTTATAAATTTTCTGCTCCTGCTTGCCGGCTGTTCAAACATATCCGGACCTTTCACAATTTCCCTGATATCAGTTCCCTGCATGGTCTCCGTGTTTAACGTAATTAAGATATGCGTAGAGTTGCTGCAGTCTTTCTCTGACCGGATCATCCTTTTTGACGTCATGATCAGGGTTTTCAAGAAAAGATTTGTAATGACTGATTGCCGGTTGATACAAGCCTGCAGCATCGTAAGCTATCGCCAGGTTATATATCAATCTCGGATCGTGAGGCCTTAGAAAAATAGCCTCCTCGTATGTTTTGATTGCCTCTTTCACCTTGCCCATCTTCCTGTATACAATGCCTTTGTTCAGGAGGATTTCGAACCTGGAACCTCCCTTGTTTTCAGCCTGTGACAGGCAGTAAAGTGCTTTTCTCAGCTTCCCCAGCTTGGTCAATACTATTGCGTAGTTTATGAGCACCTTCGGGTCGTTCGGATAACTGACGTAAAGTTTTTCCAGAATGTTGTTAGCCGCGCTTATCTGACCGGTTTGAAGATATGCCGCGGCAAGATTTAACCGTGCTTTCCTGTCCCCCGGACGTATCTTGAGAATTTTCCGATAAATATCTATGGCTTCCCTTAATCTTCCATCTCTTTGATATCTGGCAGCCGTAACAAAAAACGCGTCGGAATCCTGGAATTTGTCCGCTGTCTTTACGAATGTCTTGAAACTTTTTCCTGCCACATTCTTGCCGTGTTTTACTTCGTGTTTCGATACTTTCGCTACACTCCGCGATGTTTTCTCTTTTGCCATGGCCGGTTTTACGGCATGTCCCTGCTTGTTGTTCGCCGTCTTTTTGACAGTATTATTCTCCTTTTTGTCAGTTACCTGTCCCGGGTGCTTACTCTCGCTGGCCGCTTGCGCAATACGCGGGGCTGTTTTCGTTTTTTCCGTTTCC
Organism: Desulfobacterales bacterium; assembly: GCA_026992215.1. GTDB lineage: Bacteria > Desulfobacterota > Syntrophobacteria > B119-G9 > B119-G9 > B119-G9. The sequence continues at coordinate 15,541 of JALXAI010000206.1, forward strand.
TGAGTGGTTTCAATTGATGTCCCCGGGGTTTCAACCTTCTGCGACGGTACTTTGTATGCCTTCTCCGGCGATTTTACTGATATCACTTTTGGCCTTATCTGGCTCGTGCTGTACTTCAGAATCGCAAACGAAAGACCTCCGGAAAAAAGTACCAAAAGGGCGAGAAGAGTGAGGAAAAGTTTTTTGGGCTGTGTTTTCTCTACTTCTTTGTTTTCCTGTAGCCCAATGAGATGAGATGGAACCTCAGGACTTTCCAGTTCCTGTTGCCTCTTTTTCAGTGCATCATCAAGAAGACTCATTTTTTCACCCTGAAGCGCGCATTCTTATTTGGTTAAAAACCGGGCAAAAATAGCCGCCGCAAGTATCAACGTTGACGCTCCAAGCCACACGTAAACAGGTATGTTAAACTCTCTTACCACCGGGACAGAAAGGTTTAGTTCCCTTAAGGCGTCGTTGACCTCCGCCCTTGTTATAATAGTTCTCTGTTTCACATACCCGGCAAGCAGAGAGTAGTCGCAGATGAGATTTACCAATCGGGGGATTCCTCTGCTCGCCCTGTGGATAATCCGAATGGCGTCCTTTCGGAAGCAAACCTGTCCCCTGTTTCCCGCTACGCTTAGACGGTTGTCTATGTATTGGGATGTCTCATCAATTGTGAGGTGCTCTAGCTTGCACCGGATTGCGATTCTCTGGTTCAACTGACGAAGTTCCTTCCTTGATAGGATCTCTAAAAGTTCGGTCTGCCCGACAAGAACTATCTGGAGAAGTTTACTCTTGGATGTCTCAAGGTTAGACAGCAACCTTATATCTTCCAGGGTTTCTACCGGCAACGTTTGAGCGTCGTCTACAATTATGGTTGTTTTGCGATTTGATTGGGACAATAGGTAATTGTTCAAACAGTTTAGAAGGTCTTTTTTTGTTGCCTTCTCTGTATATTCGATTCCAAGGTCATCCAGGATAGAAGCTATGAGTTCTCTTCCGGAAACTGATGGGTTTATGAGATACGCGGTGTTCACCTTTTCTTTGAGTATGTTCAGGATTGATCGACAGAGGGTAGTCTTGCCGGTTCCAACTTCTCCGGTGATTAAAATGAAGCCATAGCCGGATTGGATACCGAAGAGAACCCTGTCGAGAACACTTTTATGAGTCTGGCTCAAGTATAGGAAATCCGGATCGGGAGTTATAGAAAAGGGCTGTTCCCGCAGCTTGTAGAAGTTCAGGTAAAGACACTGCTCGGCAGCAAAGGCACAGTGTTCAAGTGCAGTCCTTTCCTGGCTTGCGGCAGAACCATCAAAAATACTTCTAACTCCTATAACATTGGCATCCATGTTATCCCTCTATCCGTTTAGAGTAACCAGAACCTTTTCGCGGTATGTCTTTGAATTGGGTAAAGCTCACTAATCTAACGGTAACACAGGCTTATCGTTGCTAGCAAATAATTTTTATGCAACGAATACAGTATGTTACAGGAGAATAAGTGGGCCCAGTGTACTTCTTGATGAGCGGTGTCATTTTTGCTCGTCCGGGTACTCAACCTGGTACCGGTGGCTCGGCACCGCGATGAAGTTTTTGGACACAGGGTTTCGGTACGGGAATAAAGAGACGGGGTGCATCGAGAAAAGGGGTTGCAGTAGAATTTGCCGGGTGTAGAGCGTGAAATGTTTTTGCGGGAGGAGGTAACTATAAAATCCGGTAATCTTTGTAGGGAGATTTCTCATGATACCCTGGGGCAGATATCGGGGTTTGTACGATTCTGTTTTAGAGAAAAAACGCTTGCCACGGCGCGGTACGAGTTGTTTTCAATGAGTACTTCACCTCCTGCAGGTTTTCTATTTCTAGAGTGGAAAGGCAAGTTCCTCTTTCCGGGCTTAGCCTGTCTCATCAGATCCCTCGAGCCTATTTAATACAGGTGACTTTGCGGTTACAACAGCAAATCCTTGCGCATACGCTGCCCTGCAGTACCGGGATCGTAAAAAACTGCTACTTCGTCACGTAAACCCTGTATGGGAATTGGCCGGCAATTTCTCGTGCTTCATCCCGCTTTTGCACTATCGCAATCAGGTCCTTGTGGTCTAATTTTTTAAATACCAGATTCCCCTTTATTCTCCATTCCTTTTCCTGCTTCCAGCTTTTCCCGGGTGGTTCGTGAAGCTGGAAAAGATACCGCCTGTTTTCGGGAAGTTCGTGATAATGCTCATCCCTTGCGTAGATAACCGGTCTGGCTCCTGCCCGTATCAACTTTTCTTTTGGGAATGCAATCCCGTACGGTTCAAAGGTCCATCTGATTAAGGCCTTGTTCCAACCGGTGATTTTTAAAATTTCATTGGGAGGACATTCGGTGAATGAAACTACCGGTATGCCGCCCCTGTACATCTTGCCGCCGGCTCGGATAGTGCCTTCTCGAAGGATACGTTTCAAGGTTTCGAAGGCGGAATGAAAGGCACCCGGAAGGTTTTCTACAAGCGAATTCAGGTATTCGAAGTATGTTTGCCCGGGCCATGGACCGGGACATCGCCTGGTATAATGAACAAGGTAATTCTCTGGGAACACGTCAAGGATTTGGGAAGAGAGACCGCATTTTCTCGGAGCATTTTTCAGATTTTTTTGATCGTGGTCAGGTTCTGCGGTTTTTACGGGTGTTACTTTTTTGCGTTGTTTATTCAGTATCTCCTGGTTTCCATCTGTTAGATGGTCAAAATTCATCGGGACGAACACAATTATGTTTTTATCGTTTTGGATAGCATCAAGGACGAGGGAAAACATGTTTCCCGATTTTCGAATGGCTGCAACGGCTATGGTTTCTGCAATGGCCGTTATTATTTTATCTCTGAGTACCATCCTGGCCTTCCTGTGAATCGCTGCGTTGGGAGGAAAAGGTGAAAAGGCAAGTGTTTTCCCCTGCGCCAACAGCTTGCCATAGCGATTAAAGAAATTCTTTCTGGCAGATTGGGAGAGCATCGAGGGCAGGGCGTGGCCCAGTACGAGTATCAAGGGGTGTTTTTTTGACCATGCGCTGTAAGTTACGATGTCGTAACCTGGTGTTCCAATACTCGATACAATTGAAAAACCCTGTTTCATCAATTTGTTTAACAGGATTAACGTGCCTTTGAACCACGTGTCACGGGGATTAATCAATCTGGGTTTCCTGGAATTCAACACGCATGCAAGGGGTGTTTCAAGAATTTCAGTATTTCCAATAGCGAAAAAAAAGGGAGGTATTTGAGCGTTATGGTTGAGTGGCAGTTTCAAAGCCGAAACTGGTATGGGGAAAATGCCCTCTGATAGGTACTTCTCAACTTGTTTCTCCAGGGTTTTTTTCGTGGATTCTTGCTTTATTCGACCTTCGGCTGATGCAGTATCGTCACCAATACCTGCAAGATGGCCTTCCAGGGCCCTGCAGTATTCCTCCCACGATCCTTTTTCTTCGGCAAGTGCTAATGCATTGAACATTAAGTATCGTTTGAATTGCTGCGTAAAACAACGTTTATGCATCTCTTTCAGCTCTCAGAACGCTAACAAGAAGTTCGTCCAGGACAGATATAAGTTCCCGGTAATGACCGCCGAAAGACATCTTGTCACCGAAAAGCTTGTCTCGAAGCAGCCTCACCTCTTCGCTGGGACTTGACAGTTTGCACAGGGGGCCCGGAGACTTTTCTGATACGAATCGTTCTTTTCCAAGTAAAACAGCTGCCTCATTCGTGAAACTTTCAAGCATGGCTTCGAATTTGAAAAATTTATTTTTCCAGTCTCCTGTGCACACATTCAGGTGCTGCTCTGGCTTTTCGAGAATTCGTCTCGTAAGTTCCCCGCTCATGACAAGCAAAGTGGTGTATTCAAGGCCTCTCAGACCACGTTTCCATTGAAGAAGCCAAGGTGTTCGCCAGCTCCAGAATAAGTTTCTGTATCCGAAGTTGTAGAACTCGGACGTTCGGTGCTTTATCCTGAGAGCGGCTTTTATTATCCCGATGTCGGTTCTGGCAGAATCCGGCGGTCGTGGTGGGGAAACGGCTTCATCGAAGAGTTCCGGTGGGTCGGCAGGTGAGTTGCAAAGATAGAGGCAAAGATTTTTCAGGGCTGCCTGTGAGTTACGATGGTCTGGTGTGTCGAGATGAACATATGAAAGAACAACCCGTCCCCTGCCACATCTTCCTTCGACGATGGCAGGTTCTCCCCACAGAATTTCAGGGTCTAAATTTATCCCGTAAACCGATTCCCATTCTTCCCACTCAATTCCCCACAATTTTATGTCATCAACGGAGAGATCTGATACCCGGAAGTCGGTAAACGAATCTTCGTAGGATGCGACGGGTGTCACACCGGATGCGTCGCTTAGTTCGAACTGGGATGGCCACCATACGTAGAAGTCGGCCGGTGAGTTTATATTGTGCCACAGGGGGTGATCCGGAGCGGCTCGAGTTAAAAGTACGCCTCCACTGAAGTTTACAAGCCTGTTTCTTGCGTCCTTTCTTGTCACCGGTAGGAGTGAAAGCCCGTGATTTACATCGAGCCCCAATCCTGCGCCACCGCAAAAGCCCAGAAAGCTCCCGCCGGATTCCACGAAGTGCTTAAGCTTTTTCCGTCCGTCTTCACCCAGGGCTTTCCCCTTCTGAGCGGCCCATCCTCCGGGGACAATCACGAGGTCGTAGTGATCGAGGATCCCGGTGGGGATCTCCGAGGAAAGGATAATCTCAAAAGGAATGCAGGCCGATTTACACGACCAGTAAGTTATTAGTCCCCAGAGGTATGATTCATCCCACAAAACTGCTATCTTCATATTTTTCAGAAAGGCCTGATGGCGCCACAGTCAGGGCATTGCCACGTAATTCCGTTACAGGTCATGCCCCACATGTTTTCATCCATGCATATGGAACAAATCCGGAAACCACAGGGGCACGTCCAGCAAAAAAGAACCTTTTGACCGCAACAGCAGCACACGTATTCTTTCTTTCGCTTTTTTCTGCTCATAACTGATGAATTTCTCAGGTTATTTTCTTATCCCTTGCAACTTCGTCTACTAGATACTATAAAAGAGTACCCGGACATCAGAATAGAGGAAAAGGAACGTATTGTAAATACACATGGCCGAAGATAAATTCTCCTTTACATATGAACAAAAGAAGGTTCTGGACCTGGTTCAGCGGAGGTTCCCGCTGGAACAAAGACCATACAAAAGGCTGGGAGATTTGATCGGGATATCCGAAGATCAGATTCGGAAACACATTCTGGAATTGAAACAACAACGCATTATAAGGCAGATAAGTGCTATTTTTAACACTTCTGCCCTGGGATATAAAACCAGCCTTGTGGCCATGAAAGTGCCGATGGAGGAGGTGGATGAGGTTGCGCGGGTGATAAACAAGTATCCGGGTGTGAGTCACAACTATTTAAGACCGGGAACATACAACCTGTGGTTCACTATAGCAGTTCCCCCGGATCAATCTCTTGAAGCCGTTGTAGAGAAACTGCGAAAAAAGTCAGGGTCTTATCCGGCCATTATACTCCCCGCGTTAAAAAAATATAAGCTTGCCATGGTGCTGGATGTGATAGGGGATGATAACGAGCTTGAAGATGAAGAGCTCGAGGTTCCTGATATCACACCGAAGAAGTCCTTTGAACCTACCGAAAAAAACATTAGAATTGTGCGTTGTGTACAGGAAGATTTGCCACTGGATTCAAGGCCTTTCGCGGTGTGGGCAGAACAACTGGGGGTAACGGAGGAGTTCCTTCTGGGATGGTTGATCTCGAAAGATAAGGGAGGAGTAATAAGGCGTTTTGCGGCGGTGCTGGATCACAGACGGGCAGGCTTTACCGCGAATGGTATGATTCTTTGGCATTGCAAGGAAGACGAGCTGGACTGCCTTGGCGAGTACCTGGCAAGGCAACCCGAAGTGACCCACTGTTATCATAGACCCGCTCATCCGGATTGGCCCTATAACCTGTATGCCATGGTTCATGGAAGAACAAGGGACGAGTGCCTGAAAATCGCTTCAAAACTGGCCAGCTTTCCGCCCCTAAAGGACTACAAAGTTCTTTTCAGTACCAGGGAATTTAAGAAAATCCGTCTGAAATTGTTCTGGGACATAAACTGAATCAACATGCTGCCAACGACGTGTTGCAGGTCAACCGTCATTTGAAAATCATTCTTGAAATCATGTGCTTATAAGGGTTGCTATTCAGGCACCCGAAAACGCAAGAATATTTCCCCTAAAACACGTAACGCTTGTGCATATCTTGTTTTCATGCAGAGAATTGTCCGTTGGGCTGCCAGAGCCCGGTTCAATGATCCGCCGGAGATGGTGCCATATGGTCAATTATAGGCGGATTTTCAACCCTCCGGAGAT
>JALXAI010000207.1 GCA_026992215.1 Desulfobacterales bacterium
CCATGAGCAAGTATTTTGCCAGCGTTTTCGGACTTCCGGAAGAAGGAGCCGTGATTGTAAGTGTTGTGCCGGGAGGACCCGCACAGAAAGCAGGGCTCAAAGGCGGTAATCGTCGCCTGCAGGTGGGGAATCACATCCTGATCGTGGGAGGGGATATCATCCTGAAGTTCGATTCCAAGAAGATCACCGATGCAGACCAGCTGATCCGGCTCATCAGGAGGCACAGGCCGGGAGACAGGGTACAGCTTATCGTAATGGACTGGAACGGTCACAAGCGGAAGGTCACCATCGTCCTGGGGGAAAGGCCCAGAAGGTACTAGCAAGCCGCTCTTAGCGCCATGCCGGCTTTCTCCCGTGGACTGCAAACTTTTACCAAGAGGATCAGCAGGCCTTTCAATGACTTTTGAACTCGGTATCAAAAACGAAAATCCCGGTGCCCTTATTGCCCTGCAAGCGGACTCGCCGGTAGCACCTCCTTGCCCGGGAATTCCCCCGGCCGGGCCGCGGACGTTAGCTTAAAGGCGCTACTCTGAATATAACAGGTTGACAAGTGATCTGACTATCTACTATTAGTTTCGTGTGGAGGGAAATTTTTTGATTAATTGTTTTGCAAAAGGGAGTAGGTTATGTTTTTTCCGCCGTTTATGATGATTTTTTTCCTCTTCTTCCTTGTTCTCCTTTTCTTTGTTTTCGGACTCGTGCAGGTTGGAGCCATTAGTTTCGCTTTCGCCAAGCTTGGTATTCCTCCCGAAAACCTCTTTTCGATCCTGATGCTGTGCATCTTCGGAAGCTTCGTAAACATTCCCATAAAAAAATACGAGTTAAAAGAAGAACAACCCATGGTTTATGACCGTGTAAGATACTTCGGTATCCAGTACCAGCCTCCCAGGCGGCAACAAAAGGAGATGGTCCTCGCCGTAAACCTCGGTGGTGCCATCATTCCGTCTATGCTCGCTTTATACCTGCTCTTCCACATACAGCACCCCATTCGAGCCCTGCTCGCCATGGCAATTGTTACCTTTGTTGTCCACAAGATGGCCAAGCCCATAAAGGGAGTTGGAATAGCAACTCCAATATTCATACCACCACTTGTGGCAGCCCTCGCGGCGCTGTACCTGAATTTTCACGAATCCGCCGCCACGGCCTACATCGCGGGTACCCTGGGAACCCTGATCGGGGCCGATCTCTTAAATATTGATAAGATCAAGGAGATTGGCGCGCCGGTGGCATCCATCGGAGGGGCTGGGACCTTTGACGGAGTATTTCTCACGGGCATAATTGCCGTGCTGCTCGCATAAAAACGGAAGAAGTCAAATTTTTCGTCCTGATCCCGTGGATTCGACGGTGCGCAGGAGGAGAGTCGAGGGAAGTTGCAAGAAAAGATTCAGGTCGCACAAATTTCCCAAAAAGAAACTCCTTCTCGACAACTGAACCCGCCACGCGCAACTCCCAGGGCAGCGGTGCCACAACCGAGAAGTTTAGATAAGTTATTCGTTATACGTTATTCGTTATTAGTTTACGTGAAAATAGCCGCAGCAAACGATGGTTTTCGTTTCATCGTGCTTTCGATCCCGCCAGAGGCGGATCTTCGACCTGGTTTTTCAACCCGCTTCAGGAACCTGGGGTCCCCGCCTTTTCCGGAATTCAAGCTGCAAGGGACAAGGGTAAAAGGGTGAAGGGTAAAATGAAAAAAACACTCAACCCTTTCAACCTCCTCAACCATCTCAACCCTTTTCAACCGTTTCTGACGTGTAAACTTTCTTGACCCGGCAGATTGTTCGACGCGCACGGATTTCCTGCCAAGTTTTTCATGCTATCCTGTAAGTTTCTGTTATTTTATCCACTTAGTTAGTCTAACATAACAGGGGTATGCCAAGATTGCTTACCTTCCCTCGCGAACAAGCCTTCAGACG